>JBHJIP010000099.1:0-27847 GCA_050043365.1 Leptolyngbyaceae cyanobacterium | reverse complement strand
CCAGTAAAAGTCCACCTAAGGCCTATGCTTCTCAACGAAAACGGCTTGCTTTAGAGCAGCGCATAGAGTTCAACAAGGTGATCAGATTCTCATGGTGAGACTGACTAAGATGCTGAAAAGTTTTCTGCACCACTAAGCCGTTAGTCAAACACTTTTACTCAGAATCTGAAATTGCACAGTTCTATCAGCGCTGGAGTGATCAGAGCTGATTCAAAAGAACCTTTAGAGGAATTCCTTGCAAACAGTCTCAAACTGCTAAAACGCCAGTACTTAACCCTAGCGCCAATCCTTTTCAAGCGTTAAGGGAGAACTAAGAGGATTTATGCTGAGTGGGGAGTTCAGCAGGCTAGCAGCGGTTGATGCGTGATCGCCCATCTCAAATGCAGATTCAGATACCCGCAGAACCCTACGACGCGATCGTCGTGGGGTCCGGTGCAAACGGTGGCGTTGCCGCCAAAGAATTGAGTGAACGCGGTATGCGGGTACTGGTCCTCGAAGCTGGGCGGGATGTGGATCCACAACGGGATCAGATCCAGCCCGTACGGGATATGGCCCAGCGCGCCTACGGTTTGGCCATTGGCAAACATCGCTACCAAGCCGTCCACCCCGGCTACTGGAAAACCAACCCCGATTTTTTTGTAGACGAACGAGACAACCCCTACACCACCCCAGACCATAAACCGTTTTACTGGACACGCGGACGGCAGGTGGGCGGCAAAAGTCACACTTGGGGTGGCATTACCCTGCGCCTGTCCGACTATGAATTTAAAGCCGCCCAGCGGGATGGCTTTGGTGAAGACTGGCCGATCGCCCATGCTGACTTGGCCCCCTACTACCAAAAGCTGGAACAGTTTTTTCAGGTGCGGGGCGCTGAGGATGGGCTGGCCCAACTGCCCGATGGCGATTATTTGCCGCCTTCACTTTTTACCCCGACAGAAACTGATTTGCAATCCCTGGTCAGCACCCATTGGCCCCAGCGTCAGCTAATCCATTCACGGGGCTTTGCCCTGCATAAACCCACCCCCGAGCAACCCTGGTCTCGCGCTGCCAGTCCTGGGTCTTCACTGAAAGCGGCCCTGGCCACGGGCAATGTGGAGCTACGCTCCAATGCAGTGGTGAGTCATCTGACCTTTGACCCAGACAGCCATCGCGCTAGTGGCGTAGCTTTTGTAGATCGCCTCGCCAAAACTGCTCACGAAGTGCGGGCCAAGATTGTGGTGTTGTGCGCTTCGGCGATCGAGTCGGTGCGGATTTTGCTCCATTCCACCCACCAACCCCATGGTTTATCTAACGAAGCGGATGTGCTGGGACGCTACTTGATGGATCATGTCTCCACCACCCAGTTTTTCAGGCTGCCCATGGATCCGGCCCCGCGAGACGACTTTCCCCTATCGGGCAGTGAGAGCTTCTTTATTCCCCGTTTTTGCAACCTAGAGCGGCCCCAAGCGGAAGCTTTTTTGCGGGGCTACGGACTGTGGGGCGGCATTCAGCGGTTTGCGGTGCCGTCGGTGCTGCACAAATTGGGGCCAGGGGCGATCGGGTTTCTGATTGGCCATGGTGAAGTTTTACCTCTTGCGGAGAATCGGGTCAGCCTCAGTGCCGATACCGTCGATGCCTGGGGGATTCCTGCGGCCCACATTGACTGCGCTTGGTCAGACAACGAGCAGCAGATGGTGGCCCATATGCGTCAGGAAATTCAAGCCACGGTCGCAGCGGCGGGAGGGGAGTGCCACGCGCTGACGGAACTGTTCCATATGCCGGCGATCGCCCCTCTAATGCGTCGGGTCGAAAAAAATCTCCAGCCTGCAGCGCCACCCGGCTATTACATCCATGAGGTGGGTGGGGCGCGCATGGGCACATCACCCCAAAACTCAGT
Organism: Leptolyngbyaceae cyanobacterium; assembly: GCA_050043365.1. GTDB lineage: Bacteria > Cyanobacteriota > Cyanobacteriia > Phormidesmidales > Phormidesmidaceae > PCC-6406. The sequence continues at coordinate 25,971 of JBHJIP010000099.1, read as the reverse complement.
GGTGAATGCCGACAACCAATGCTGGGACGCCCCGAATGTGCTGGTCACCGACGGAGCCTGCTGGACCTCATCGGGCTGGCAAAGCCCCACCCTAACTGAGATGGCAATTACCGCTCGGGCCTGCGATCTCATAGCTGAAAAGCTGCGTCAGGGCTAGATCTAGATAGCCTACGGAGAAAGACTAGGGAGCCTTCAAGCGTGCCGGAGGCTTTCTGGCCCGAACAGCATAAACGCCACAGTCAAAACTGACAATAGCCTTAACCCCGGTTATGGCTGAGCTGACGATGGGCTTGCGTAAGATTGCCTTGGCAATACGGAAGGAAGCCAACCATGATTACAACCGAACTTGTGGGTTATGCCGGAAGTAGTGCAAGGACTCACGTCACCACGGTAGAAAGCCCTGGCTCTTTGCTGGGTATTTTTGTTGGCTCAGTGCTGATTTGTATGGTGTTAGGAAAAATCCTCACACCATAAAACAAAAATAAGCAAGGAACTGATTATGAATACTGTAGAAATAGTTGGCTACACCCCAACCTATACAAACAATCAATGGACACTCACCGATAACATTTCAGGATTTTTCGCTTTTGCATATAGCTTTGCATTGGTCATCTGCTGCCTAACTGCATTTCTCAAAAGATGATGCATAAAGGATTGCCCCATTTTGGACCGGTAGCAAGAGCGTTGTCCGAGGTCGATACTTGGCCCTGACAGATTGTTGATAGGCGCTTTCTCATTATCGATTCCCACCAGGTGAAACGTTGCCGTTAGGCGCAACGCTAGGAGCAACCGGCAAGTTCGAGCCGCCTCCAGGGGCAAGAGCGGGTTCTTGAAGTCTCATCAGCCGACGTTGAGCGTCGATAAACCATTCGTGATCTAGAGCCGTTTCAAACGCGCCTTGTTCAAGACAGGTTTCCGCTGATGCGATCGCAGCATCCGTATCATTCAAGCGTTCAAACACCGCCGACAACATGCAATCGGCTTCTCCGCTTCTGCGGCCATCAAGGTGCGCCTGGTTGATTTGTAACGCCCTCTCCAAATTGGCTGAGGCCGATTCATAGCGATCTTGTTCGAGCTGCGCCCAACCCAGGTTTTTGTGCAATACAAACAGAGTTTCGTGGGCATCGGGGGCAGACTGCTGAGCATAGCTCAACCCTTTGGTAAGCAGCGCTTCTGCTTGTCGGTAGTTCTCATCAGCAATTAGTAGCCGCCCCAAGTTGTTGTAGGCCAAAACGCTGTTGCCCTGCAGCGCCAGGTTGTACTCAGCACGAGCCGCCTCCAGGTTCTCTTGAATTTCATAGATACGCCCCAGCAGTAGGTGGGCATCGCCGTTGCCTGCTTGCAGTTCTAGGGATTGGCGCAGTTGCTTTTCTGCTGGGGTGAACCGCCGGTTGCTAAAGTTTTCAGCCCCTTGGCGATAGTAATACTGGCCAATTTGAGGCAGGGATGCCTGAATGGTCACGGCACTGAGCAACAGCAAGGCGGAAGCACCAAACGAGACTTCGCTGTGATACTTAGGATGAATTTTGAGACGGGTCAACAGCTTAGACAACGCCTTCTGCCCAGATTGGGTGAGGCTGCTCAAAATCAAGACCGCGACAGTGCCGTTGCCCACAAATCCAAAAGACTTCAGCAGGTCAAAGCCCCCCACTGCGAACTTGGCGGTGAACGCGGTCATGTAGCTAGCAAAGGCAGCTAGGCAGATTAATGAGCCGCCATTCCACAGCCAATCCCAACGATTCCAGGGTTCCTTGGGCGTCACGTGCCACCACCAATAGTGGTCTGGGGGTTGCAGACTTTTGCGCCATTGTTCTCGCGCGGGATGATGTGCGATCGCGGCGGCCATTGGCTGCAGTTGCTCATCCAGTTGCACCAGCCAAACCAGCGATTCGTCAGGCAGGGTGTGCTCTGTGTTGAGGGCCGTTTGGACGCGATCACGGGCCAAAAAAACCTTGAGCACCGCCGTGGGATCCGCTGGCGGTGATGCTGGGGCTGGTGACGGGCGAGGCTGTACCTGCGCTAAAGCATGCGCATAGTGTCGCAAGGCTTGGATGGCGTCGGGCATTGGGAGATAACGTCAGGCGATCGCCCCCAGGATAAATGAATGCTCAGCAGCGCCCCAACCAACAAGCAAAATTTTCAGCTTCAACCCTTAAATCTCCTCCTGGGGTAGATTTAATATTCCAGTAAGGGTAGAGTTGTGCTGCCCTCTGTGAGTAAAGAAGACAATAGCCCCCATGATCAAGCAAATTGCACTGTCAGGCGCTGCAGCGGCTCTAGCCTTCAGCGGTCTAACTGAATCCGCTTTAGCCGCGACGATGTTTAGAGCTGTGCTGGATGGTGCGCAAGTGGCTGTGCCCGGTGGGGTTACGACCCCAGCCAGTGGATGGGCCTCTTTTGAGCTGAATGAAGACCAGACTGAATTGAGCTACACCATCGATCTGGATGGCTTGGTTCTGAAGCCGGATATTAGCGATCGCTCTGAGGATAACGATGTCACCAAAATCCACATCCATTTTGGTGCCCCTGGCAATAACGGTCCTCACACCCTGAATATTTTTGGCTTGCCCCGCGAAGACGATAGCGACTTAGCCATCGATTTTGCTGAGGGCATTCTGACCGGAATTTGGGATGACGGTGACGCGATCAACCCAGCGACAGGTGGGCTCTTTGACCCGACGCTCGGTGGCACCACCAAAACCTTGTCTAGGTTTGTGGATGAGCTGATCGCCGGTCAACTTTATTTGCAGGTACACACATTTGCTTCTGATACTGCCTCACCTCCCACTCCAGGAGAAATTCGAGGACAGATTAAGTCCGTGCCGGAGCCCGCAACGGTACTCGGGCTAATGCTCACCGCTGGGGTAGGCTTAAGCACTTTGCGTAAGTCCAAAAGGTTGGCTGGGTAAAACGCCCTACAACAGCCGGAGCTGCTGCACCGGCTCCGGCTCTGGGATCTGGTCTGTCACCAACACTTCCCCGACTTCCTCAGGACTATCGGTGAGCAGGGATTGGGCCGCAGCCAGCATATCCTCGGCCAGATCGGCCAAGTCTTCGCGGTTGGCTAAATAAGCCTCCAAAGCAGAGATTGGGGACAGGTCCTGGCCTTCGCCCAATTCGGGTAGCCGGGTGCGAGAGGCAGGGCTGCTCAACTGCGGATTGATCGTGTACGTGTGGGCTGGTGCCAGGGCCTCGAATAGGGCCGCAGTATCGATTTGATCGAGCTGACTTTGATAGATCTTGTAATTTAGCCGCACCACAGCATCTTGAATGGGCGTCTTGGCGATCGCCCCTAGTAGGGCGGCTTGAGGATCCTCCGCCCCAGTGACATCCAAGGACAGGGACTGGAAGGGACGCACTGGCAGCGGGCAAAAGCGGGCTTCCGTATGGCCCCGCTCGATATTCACCCACATGTAGCCCTTCTCCTCATTCACCTCGCTAAAGTCCACCCGTTCAATACTGCCGGGGTAGACCGTCAGGGGGCGATCGCACAGCACCTGATGGCGATGCACATGGCCGAGGGCAATGTAGTCAAAGCAGGGACGGGCCAACAGCGCCAGCGGAATCGTAAAGCCCTTGCCCACCGCCAGAAAGCGCTCGGCCCCAAAGTTAGCGGTGTCGGTCATGACATGGGCTAACAAAATCGTCGGCAAGTCTGGATCCAACTGCCGCACTTCCCCTTCTAGAGCGACCCGCAGGCGATCAAGCAACTGCTGATTTACCTCCGCCATAGAGCGCCCCTCCATCTCGGGACGGGTGAGTAACGTGGATGGGGTCAGCCAGGGCAAAGTCACCACCTGCACGGTACCGTTAGCAGTCGAGATCCGATGGGTCTCGAGGCGATCGCCCACAATCACCCCCGGCACACCCAAAGTGCGGTAAATACAGAGGCTGGCCCCTCCCTGTCCCTGAGCGTGCTGATCATGATTCCCGACCAGCAGCACCGTCGGAATTCCTGCATCTGCTAAACGCCGAAACTGACCGGCAAAGGCTTGCTGTACTAAGGGCGGTGGCGTTGCATCCGGAAAGGCATCGCCCCCAAAGAGGACCAGATCCGCAGGCTCATCAATGGCGCGATCGATGCAGCGACTCAAACTGGCAACAAAATCTTCTAAGCGGGTATTGAGACCGGTCTCGGGATTGATGCGGCCATGGCAAAAGCCACTCCCCATATGGATATCCGACAAATGCAGGATAGAAACCATGGCCAAACAGTAGTACTAAAGAACTCTAAACCTACTCCAGGATATTTAACCCAGACCATTGAAATTTGAATAGCGTCAATCCAACGAAGCTATTCGGGTCAAATTCATCTCCCGCCCGCAGATGAATCGCGGGCTAATCGGGAAAGTCTACCGACCGTAGACTCGAAGGCTGAACGGTTTACCCCAAAGAATTTCCAACCCACTTGATCGCGTTGCTGTCGAACTCACACGTCCCAGATGCGGGGTATCGGGCTGACTTAAGCTCCACTTAGCACTGTCGTCTTACCGTTCGCATTCACACCCAAAACCGCATTCCCTTTTCGGGGGGCGGGGGGTAGATCGGCCCCCACATCAGGGGGTTTGGGGGCCAGCACCCAATTCCGGGTTCGGCCATCAATGTTCGTCAATCTGGCTGTGGATCTTGCTAGGGGACTTGCGGGTCAATAGCATACCCATACTGCCAGGGCGCAAGCTTTGCGCCCCTACATCAGTTATCTGTGGGTGAAGGATGTTTTTTAACTGCGGCTCCCTAAGGGCAAGTCGAAAACGGATTACTGCACTGATGCTCAGGAGCCAGCCAACCCGCTTCCGTATCGGGCACCTGCACCTTCAGCCAATCACCCGTACACCCAATCACCGCCACCTCCGTACCGGTTACCACTTCAGCCAGAGGCGCAGCAGCAAGTCCAGGCGCAACTTGCAAGGGGGCCGTACCATCAGGCCGACTTGTGTCAGTACTCCGCACTTGAGTCGCGAGTAAATTGCCCTGAATCCAGCCTGGCTCAAACGAGTCTCCAGGATTGTCAGGATCCTGGGTGATGTAGAGCCAATCAGACTGTGCCCCAGCCACTGTGACTAAACTCGGTTCTTGAGTCGATAATGTGCCGATGGTAGGGGCATCACGACTCGGCTCTTGGCGAATCGTAATCCCGGCAGCAACGTTACCGGTGTAGGCCGTCGCTGAGCAGGCTTGTTCAGAGACCTCAATCGAGGATTGATTGGGCGATCGCTTTAAGGCACTCACATCCTGATCCATCCCCTTTTGATGGCTAGTATTTTTTTGAGGGTTATTCGCCAGAGCCTCAGAGGACTGGTCAATCGCTGTCGATAGGCTTGGTGGCGACTCGGCTTGCTCAGGTTCGGTAGCTGGCTGACAGGCCCATAGCAGCAAAATACCTGTAATTGTCAGCGCACGCCTAAAAGCGGCTGTGCCCATCGCTAAAGTCTGTGTCATTGCTAATGAGTGGCTCGATCAGAGCATAGGCTTAACGACTGGCGGCGATCGCCCAAAGTTTCACCAACAGCGTCTTGAAACGCCTAGTTTAACCCCGAGCAGAACCGGCTCGATTGAGATTCGGGTGGTGCTGTAAAGTGACAGGTATGTATGAAGACGATGAGCTAACCGTTGTCGATCTAGACGCGGAATTGGCCGATCCCCTAGATCAAATCGAGGTTTCTGACGCGGTCGGCGTTACCTACGACCCGGAAGAGATGCTGCCTTTGTTGACCGCACCCGAAGCGCAGCAACGGATGCTGGCGGCCCGCGCCTTTTGTGAAATTGAAGATTCCCGCGCCATTCCTCAACTGATTCAGCTTCTCAAAGATAGCTGCCCCCTGGTGCGCGTCAGTGCAACCTATGCCCTCGGACGCAACATGGCCCCAGAGGCGATCGCCCCTCTGATTGATCAGCTCAAAGACTGGAACGGCTTTGTCCGCAAAGGAGCCGTATCGGCATTGGGCAATAGCCGCCATCCTGACGCGATCGCGCCCCTAGCCCATGCTCTCAAAACTGATATTCCAGCAGTACGACTTTGGGCGGCCAGCGCCTTAGCCCAGGTCGCCCCCCTGGGTTACAAGTCGATTATTACGGCCTTACCCACTTTGATTGCAGTCATGCGCCACGATGATATTCCGGCAGTGCGCAGCAACTCGGCTTGGGCGCTTGGGCAGCTCTGCCGCGAGTTGCCCTCAAACGTGATTTACGGCACTGCTGTGGATGCTCTGATTGAAACTTTTGCGGAAGATGAGGATCTAGGGGTCCGAGAAGATGCCCGGACGGCCATTCTCGGGCTTGGGGATGCCAGGGGACTGCAGATTATTGAAGAGTTAGAGCAGGACGGCTGGTTTTAGCAGCCTGCAATCTGGCTCAGGTTGTGGGCGTATTCGTTGGTGGCAAGGATGTCCACGCTCTCAGGTTACACATTGAGGCTCTCTGAGGGGTGGGGAATTCGGCTAGGTCGGGGCGAATGCAGGGAAGCATGGATCAAGGTTTAAGCCACAAGGTTTCATTATGGCGTGTGTAGTTTGTTCATTCATGAAGGACCGTGTCTGCCTTAGGCCACAGACAGGCAATTCAATGATTCTGCTGATTCAAGAATGAAGTGCAACCCCTGGAAGGTATTGGGAAAGACCCACCGGGATAGTCTGATGTTTGCGACAATAAGTGGATATCCCCATTTGTCAAGATTCTAAAAAATATTTTATAGGGAAATTTGCAGGCTAATTCTCTTGGTATTCAGAAATGATTTTAGCCGTATTGTCAGAGCCATTATTGTTGATAATAAATTCCCGGTGGACTGTTTGACTTTGAGGCTTTAAACCATTAAGTGATGGAGGTAAACTAGAGGCTTGATTTTACGTGCGAATTGCAACAGTAAATTCAGTCATTCTTGATAGAAAATAAAATATTTGATTGGCGATCTTAAAAGCATTGATACACTTACTGCTGATTTTGCGAAATTGATGCTTGGCTTTCACTTTTAGCGCGAATTAGTGCGATCGTGAAGACTGTGCCTCACGAATGAAGTTTGCTGCAACTGTCAGGATTGTTGGCAAGTATTCGTTTTATACCCATTCCATCCGCTCTATTCTCTTCCAGACGCTGACACTACTCTGCCCGCTGCAACTTCACCAGTTTGGGATCTATAATCTTGCGGCCTTGATTAGGAAACTTGATCGCCAGACAGATCTTGTTGCCTGCCCCAAAAATGTGCGTAATCTGCCCCGCCCCATAGGCCGGATGCACCACCACATCCCCCGCCGTCCAGTCAAACTCATGGGCACCGCTGCCCGGTTTGGCCGATACTTCTTTCTTCTTCCGGGCATCGCGAATCGTGGGTGTAATCCGTTGGGGGAGCCCAAAGCTGCCCGCATTGGTGGTGATGTAGTCAGCGGGGAGTTCTCCCAAGAAAAGTGAAGGGCTGGCCGGTTCACGACTGCCGTAAAGGCGGCGCTCACGAGCATAGGAGATAAACAGCCGCTCCTTGGCGCGGGTAATGCCCACATAACAGAGGCGGCGTTCTTCTTCTACTGCAGCCGGATCTTCCAGGGAGCGGAAGTTTGGGAAAAGCCCCTGCTCAACTCCCACCAAAAACACCACCGGAAATTCCAGCCCCTTGGAGGAGTGCAGGGTCATGAGCGAAACCGCATTGCCCCCTTCTTTCACATCATCTAAATCAGAGGCAAGGGAAGCATTAGCCAGAAAGGCAGTAAGGGAGCTGTCTTCGTTTTCTTCCTCAAACTGAAGGACGGCGTTGTAAAGCTCTTGGACGTTGCCAAATCGCTCCATGGCTTCGTCGCTGCCGTCGCCTTTAAGGGCATCTAGATACCCTGAGGTTTCCAGCAAATCTTGAATAATTTCAGAGCCCTTAGCGCTCTCTAAGCGGGCCTGATAGGTCTTGATCAAATTGGCGAACTGCAAGACTCCTTTGGACGATCGCCCCGCCAAGGTCTTCACCGAGGTCTCATCAGCCAGAATTTCCCACAAGGGGATGCCCCCCAGGGTATCGGCGGCTTGATCGAGCTTATCAAGGGTGCTCTTGCCCACCCCCCGGCGAGGCACGTTAATTACCCGCTTAATGCTGACGGTGTCGTTGGGGTTATTGATCACCCGCAGGTAGGCTAGTACGTCTTTAATTTCGCGGCGATCGTAGAACCTGAGCCCCCCCACCACCTGGTACGGAATGCTGTAGCGAGTGAGGATTTCCTCAAAGGCACGGGACTGGGCGTTAGTGCGGTAAAGGATGGCAAAGTTTCCCCAATTAAGTTCGGGGTTTTGTAGCTCTAGGCTGCGAATTTGGGTGACGACAAAATCAGCTTCGGCCACTTCGTCATCAGCTCGATAGCAAAAGATGCTTTCCCCTTCCCCCCGTGTGGCCCGCAGTACCTTGTCGATGCGCTCGGTGTTGTTGTCGATCAGGTGATTGGCCACTTCCAGGATGTTGGAGGTGGAGCGGTAGTTTTCCTCCAGCTTCACCATGGAGCGGGTGTCATCGTCCGGCAACCCATCGCCAAAGTCATCCTGGAAGTTCATCAAGATGGTGAAATCTGCAGCCCGAAAGGAATAAATCGACTGATCAGCATCCCCCACCACAAAGGTGGAGCGGTGGTGCCAGTCATTGAAGCGATCCATGGCTTCGCCATTGGTGGTAAGCAGGCGAATTAGGTCGTACTGGGTGCGGTTGGTGTCTTGATATTCGTCTACCAAGATGTGGCGAAAGCGCTTGTGCCAATAGGCCAGCACCTGCTCGTTTTGCTTAAACAGGTTCACCGGCATCAAAATCAAGTCGTCGAAGTCGAGGGCATTATTCTCGGCCAGGGACTTTTGATAGTGGCGATAGACATCAGCAATCACCCGCCCCCGGTAGTTGGGCTGCTCACGCTCTAACTCGTCGGGGCTGAGGTTCTGGTTTTTGGCATTGCTGATCGCATAGCGAACGGAGCGGGGGTTGAATTTTTTGTCGTCGAGGTTGAGGGTTTTGACGACGATAGTTTTGACCAGGCCCTGGGCGTCAGACTCGTCAAAGATCGAGAATGCTTTGGTCCAGCGATAGCCATCGGGGTGCTGGTATTTCTCAATGTCGAACCGCAGAATTCGCGAGCAGAGGGAATGGAAGGTGCCAATCCACAGGTGTTTGGTCAGGTTTTTATAAACGTGGGATTTGAGTTTGGTTTGTTCGTAGCCGGTCAGTGCAGACAAGGGCTTGTCATGCTTGACGCGGGCCTCTTGGTCGGCAAAGAGCACTTCGATGCGCTCTTTCATCTCTTTGGCGGCTTTGTTGGTGAAGGTCACCGCCAGAATGTTGTCGGGGTCGGTGCGATGGGTCAGCACCAGGTTGGCAATGCGAAAGGTGAGCGCCCGCGTTTTACCGGACCCTGCCCCCGCCACCACCAGCAGCGGACCACAGAAATGCTCGACAGCACGACGTTGGGAGGGGTTGAGCTGAGCGAGAAAATCAGTGGCCGACATAGAGGCAGGGGCGTTGCAAATACTCCTTAGTATGACATTCTCACCAGGACCGACTCAGTTTCCAATCGACTTCTTCTGAGATGTAGCCCAGTGGCACCAAGAGCCAGAAGACCTTCGCAATCAAGCATTGTTGAGGAAAAACTACGGGTATCAACTTGAACGGGGTTTAGACGCCAGAAAGTAAAACCATTCCATCAAGGTTAAAGACCTATGTAAAGAGGCGAGAAACCGCCTTGTTGAGATCCAACAGGACGACGTGGAAAAGCTCGTGACGTTACGGCTCAAAGGCAGGGAAAGAATCTGGGGGATTCTGGAGGAAGGTGTCCTAAAAATATTGTGGTGGGATCCCAATCATCAGGTATATCCGGTAGAAAAGAAACATACTTGAGCACCCCAACCCTCCGTGCCCAACCAATCGAGTATCAGGCATCATGATGCGTCAAGTTTATTGATATGCCCCTCCAGAACCGTGACCGCTTGACCACTGATCTAGATCGCCCTCACTGACCAAATTTAACACCCCACCCCGAGCTGAAAATGGAAAGACTATTCGTCTACGGCACCCTTCAACTCGGCAAGCCAAATGAGCATGTTCTAACTGCCATTGGCGGCGAATGGGAACCTGCGATTATTAAAGGTAACCTCATCAATTCAGGTTGGGGTTCAAGCATGGGGTATCCCGGCTTAGTGCTTGACGAGAGCGGCGAGGACGTCCAGGGCCATATTTTTTCTTCTGCTGATTTAAGCGCTAAATGGGCCGAGTTGGATGCATTTGAAGGGGAAGATTATGATCGCGTCTTGACATCTATGACCCTGCGGAGCGGTGCGCAAGTGCAAGCGTATATCTATGTGCTGCGGGCTGATGATGCTGAACTTTGAGGCGAACTCAAGCTTGCGCCCTTTCAGTTCCAAGCTACAGGCTTCAGCGACATTACCTTTCTGCAAAAGGATTTGAAGGCGGTGAAGGCAGACTCGGCAACGTGAAATCATGTCGAGCGGATCCAAGATAATGCCAGATCAGCAATATCTAAAAATTAAGTTTCATAAGGCTTTGGGGATCTTTGAGCTGATCTGCAGCTCATTTATTTTGTGCGTAAGCTTTCTGATTGGATTCAGCCTCAACACCATTACTGGACTTGTACTTTTTGGGGTCAGCATCAGGACTTTGACATCACCGATGGTTGTAATTACACCCGCTGATATACAGATGCGAAACTTGTTGGGGATGACGCTTAAAAGGCACCCCTATAGTCCAGAACAGGTGAGCGTTCGCAATCATCTGGTCTACATCAATGAGAAAAGAATTTTTTCGACGTTCTTCTATGATGTGAGCCCAAAACAAGTCAAGGCTTTTTTTGCTCAAACTTCGCTTGGCGATTAGGGCTGATCTATCCAAAACTAAAAACCCGCCCCTCAGAACTTTTGAGGGACGGGTCACGCTAATTAAGTGCAGCTTTAAACGCCAGCAGACACGCCAGGGAGTTCTACCCCGCTGAAGATCTTGTCTTGGGCCGCCATGTGCAGCATCAGGTCAACCACACGATTGGAATACCCCCACTCATTGTCATACCAAGACACCACCTTAAAGAAGCTGTCATTCAGCGCCATGCCAGCCCCAGCATCAAAAATGCTGGACCGGGGGTCGGTGGTGAAATCGGTGGAGACAACCGGCTCGTCGGTGTAGCCCAACACCCCTCTCATATTGGTTTCAGCGGCGACCCGCATCGCTTCGCAGATCGCTTCATAGCGGGTGGGTTGCTCGGTACGGAAGGTGAGATCGACTACAGAGACATCGGGGGTAGGCACCCGCAGGGCCATGCCGGTGAGCTTGCCCTTGAGCTCGGGTAGGACTAGCGCCACGGCTTTGGCTGCACCGGTCGAGGCGGGGATGATGTTTTGCCCGGCACCGCGACCGCCCCGCAGGTCTTTTTTGCTGGGGCCATCGACAGTGGGTTGGGTGGCGGTAGAAGCATGGATGGTGGTCATCAGTCCCTCAGCCAAACCAAAGTTGTCGTTGATCACCTTGGCGATGGGAGCCAGACAGTTGGTGGTGCAGCTCGCATTGGAAACAATCAAATCTTTGCTGGCATCGAAGGTCTCGTGGTTGACCCCCATTAGCAGCGTGGGCACCCGATCAGGATCCTTGGTGGGGGCGGAAATAATCACCCGCTTTGCCCCAGCCTGGATGTGCTGGTGGGCACCGTCGTATTTAGTGAATAGGCCGGTGCATTCCACCACGTAGTCGGTATTTCGCTCTCCCCAAGGCAGCTCAGCAGGATTACGAATGGCTGTGCAAGGAATGAACTTGCCATCCACGACAATGCCGTCTTCCACGGCTTCTACGGTGCCGTTATAGCGGCCATGGGTGGAGTCATATTTGAGCAGATAGGCCAGGTTTTTGGGGGGCACCAGGTCATTGATGCCAACAAACTCGATATTTGGATTCTTGATTGCCGCCCGGAGCACGAGGCGACCAATCCGACCAAAACCATTGATGCCAACTTTGAGAGTTGCCATAGCAGGAGCGTCCTTAACTGAGAGAGAAAGTTGATAATGTTGTGCGTCAATGGACTACTTGGATAAGCAAAGCAGCCCAGTCAATCTCTATCTAATCGGCAACCCTGCGATCGCTAGGGATCTGTCGCTTTTCCTTCAGAGTTGTGCCTTTGCTCTATTACAGAACATGAACCTACTCTGTCCATGCGTAATCCTGTTTGGGCAAGGTGACTTCACTATAGACACGGACTGTAGTCTTAGGGCCGGGCTATCGAGCTGGCAATGGTAAGCATGATGTATCAGCGATCGCTCAGTCTAGCCTTGGCACTGGTGCTTGGCAGCATGCCTGCCCTGGCCCAGCACAATTCCAGCCCCACCTTTCCTCAACCCAGCAGGCCCACCGCTCCCCAGCCACAGGGGGCTTTGGAGCAGGCAGATGCCCTGAATCAACAGGCGATCGAGCTATATCAAGCCGGTCGCTATGACGAAGCGATTGCCTTGGCGGAAGAGGCTTTGGCGATTCGGGTAGAGCTGTTGGGACAATCGCACCCCGATGTGGCTATTAGCCTCAACAACTTGGCTGAACTCTACAGCTCCCTAGCTCGATATGAGGAAGCGATTCCGATTTTTCAGCAGGCTTTAGCCATTTGGCGTGAGCAATATGGCGAAGGCGATCCCCGCTTTGCCCTTGCCCTCGGCAACTTGGCTAACTTGTATCGCAACCAAGGCCGCTATGCTGAGGCCGCCGCCTTAGCTGAGCAGTCCCTCGACATCGTGCAAACGTTTTTCAGTGAGTCAGAGTTCTCGGATGAACCGGAGTTCGATACCCTGGCAGCGACTTTTTTGTCTCGGGGTCTCCACAATTTAGCTGCAATCTATGCTGAACAGGGACGTTATGGGGAAGCTGAAACCCTTTATTTACAGTCCCTTGAAATTTCCCGAGAGCAACTGGGGGAATACCATCCACAGGTGGCAATTAGTCTAAAAAACTTAGCCCAACTCTATGCCCAGCAAGGCCGCTATACCGAAGCCGAACCTATCTTTTTGGAAGCCCTGGCTATTTTGCGAGACAGATTGGGAAATCGCCCTCTGGAGGTGGCCGACAACCTTAGCGATCTGGCCGGTTTATATACAGGTCAGGGACGCTATGTAGAGGCTCTCTCCCTATATTTGCAGGTCGTGGAAATGCGCCAGGAATATCTGGGCGATCGCCACCCTGATGTCGTCAACAGCATTCACCAGCTGGCAATTGTCTATTACAGGCTGGCGGTTGCCTATGGTTTGTTGGAAAACTATGACGAAGCAGAACAACTCTATCGTCGAGTCTTGGAGATCCGCCGTGAGCAACTGGGCGATCGCCATCCTGATGTAGCCACGAGCCTCAACAGCTTAGGTCTGTTGTACAGCAATCAAGGTCGTTACGAAGAAGCGGATACGTTTTATCAAGACGCACTCGAGATCCGTCGAGAACAACTCGGGGATCACCATCCTGCTTTTGCCATAAGTTTGCAGAACTTGGCCGGACTCCGCCATGCTCAAGGCCGCTATGAAGAAGCCCAGGCGCTGTACCAGCAGTCCTTAGGGATTTATCAGGACCAACTAGGCGATCGTCACCCTCTGGTCGCGATCAATTTCAATAATTTGTCCGTGGTTTATCAGGCTCAAAATAACGATGCTGAGGCGCTCCAGGCCCTGGGCGCGGCTCTCGCCATTGAGGAATGGCATCTCGATTTGAACTTAGCCGTGCTGAGTGATGCCCAGCGCCAAGACTATATTGCGGGTCTGGCAGTTAGTACCGATGCAGCCTTATCGCTCCATTTGCAGTCAACCTCCCCTGAGGCGGCGGCCCTAGCCATGACCACGGTGCTGCGCCGCAAGGGCCGCGTTCTCGATGCGGGCATCAACGAGCTGCAAGTCTTGCGCCAAAACTTGACCCCAGCCGATCAGCGCATCCTGGATGACCTCACCGTCCTTCGTCAACAACTGGCGACGCTCACCTTCAATCCCCCCCCTAATCTAGACCCAGCCACCGTGGCCCGTTTAGAAGCCGAAGCCAATCAACTGGAAGCGGATTTGGCCCGCCGCAGCGCCAGCTTCCGTGCGGAAGCCCAGCCGGTTGAGCTAGCAGCGGTGCAGGCCCAGATTCCAGCCGATGGGGTACTGGTGGAATATGTCCGCTACCAGCCTCTGGAACTTGTAAATACGAACAGTCCCTGGGGGGCAGAGCGGTATGCGGCTTATTTGCTGTTTCCCAACGGAGATATTCAAGCGATTGACCTCGGTTCAGCGGCTGAGATTGACGCTGCCGTGGGTGAGTTTAGCCTGCGGCTGCGGGATCTGACGCAATCGCCCACCGCTGCGGCTCGTGCCCTCTCGGCGCAAATTTTAGATCCGCTACGCCCCCATCTCTCAGATCGTGAACATCTGCTGATTTCCCCCGATGGCCCCCTTAGCCTGATCCCCTTTGAGGCGTTGCGGAGTGCAGAGGGTGATTACTTGATTCAGGACTATCAGATTAGCTATCTCAACAGTGGTCGTGATCTACTCAAGTTCGACCTGAATGAACCCAGCCGTGAACCGGCAGTGATTGTGGCCAATCCTGATTATGAAACCGCTTCTGGCTCCCCAGCTTTGGGAGAGGGGCAGGGGGTAAGGGCCACTGGACAGCAGTCTATTGACCTGAGTCAGCTCCAAGTCGGTCCCCTACCCGGCACTGCCGCCGAAGCCGCCGCGATCGCGCCGCTATTACCCAACGCCACGGTGCTGACCGAAACCCAAGCCACCGAAAACGCCCTGAAGCAAGTCGATGCCCCTCGCATTCTGCACATTGCCACCCATGGCTTTTTCCTGGCGGATGTGGCGCGGAATGAGGCCGGTCGGGGTTTGGGGGTGGTGTCAGCCGCCGCGCCCAGTTCCCGAGCACCCAGCGTGACTGTTGAGAACCCGCTGCTGCGTTCTGGCCTCGCCTTGGCGGGTTTCAATGCCCGCAGCAGCGGTAGCGAAGATGGGGTGCTAACGGCCTTAGAAGCCTCTGGGCTGAATCTGCTAGGGACCCAATTGGTGGTGCTCTCGGCCTGTGAAACCGGGCTAGGGGATGTCGCCAATGGGGATGGGATCTATGGCTTGCGGCGGGCCTTTGCGATCGCCGGTGCTGAGACCCAGGTGCTCAGTCTCTGGCAAGTGGATGATTTTGCCACCCAACGCCTGATGACACGCTATTACGAGCAATTGCTCGCTGGGCAGGGGCGGGCTGAGTCGCTCAGGCAGGTACAGATCGAACTGATCAACTCTGGCAGTATCTATGCCCACCCTTTTTACTGGGCTGCTTTTATCACAGAAGGCGATTGGCGACCTTTAGACGAGTGAGGCGTGACCAGTGAAATGAACAGCAAATCGCCCCTATTCCTCCAGGGTGTCAATATCGCTACTGAGATCACCCAACTCAGTCTGCAAACGATTGAGGTCGGCCAAAATCTCATCCAGGACCGGCCCTTGGCCCTGCTCAGAACTCTCCAGCAGCGCATTTAGGCAACTGTTTAGGGCCGCCGCAAACTCGTAACGGCTGATGGCTTGATCACCGCGAAAACTGCCATCAGGATAGCCATTCAGACAACCGTAGTTTGTGACTAAGTTATCGACTGCCGCGTAGGACCAGTGGCTGGGGGAGATATCGGAACCAGGGGAGTCTGGAATAATCGCCTGGCTGAGTTCTGGGATTTCTGCGGCCAAATGCACCGGCTCAACGTCAGGTAGGGGGAGCTGAGCCATGGGCTGACTGCTCGTGCCAGTAGCTGAACCTGAGAGGGCGATCGCAACCAGGCCGGATACGAACACCAAAGGCTGATGGATTGAATACCTCATTATCTCCTCCGTTGATTGCGGGCCAACTTAGGGGTTCAGACCGACGCCAAGACTGATCGGTTCCACCGGGTTTATGGGCAGCAAGCTCCACCTGATCCCCCAATGGTGATAGTATGCCACTCGCCCCAGGGGCAACTGTGTTACCGAGGTTACGACGGGGGAGCCATGGCGGATGCAATTCGAGTCTCGGTACCGGCCACTACGGCTAATTTAGGGCCTGGGTTTGACTGCTTGGGGGCAGCACTCACCCGCTACAACCGATTTGACTTTGCGGTTGCCGATATTCCCCTCAGCATTCAAGTCACTGGAGCCGAACAAGATCGGGTCACGACCGATCGCAGCAATCTGGTTTACCAAGCCTTTTGCCATTTATTTCAACGCCTCGATCGCCCTGTTCCCCCAGTTCACATTCAGATTGAGCTGTGAGTCCCCTTGGCGCGAGGATTGGGTAGCTCTTCCACGGCGATCGTGGGCGGACTGCTGGGGGCCAATGCCCTGGCTGGTGAACCGTTTTCTACAGAGGAATTGGCGGTGATCGCCACCGACATTGAAGGCCATCCCGATAATGTGGTGCCCGCCCTGCTGGGGGGCTGTCAACTGGCAGTAATAGACGACCAGAAAAAAATCACCCTCTGTCCACTGCCCTGGCACGACTCGATTGTGCCGGTCGTGGCGATTCCAGCCTTTGAAATCTCGACCGCTGAAGCACGGCGGGTTTTACCTCAGGATTACAGTAGGGCTGATGCCATTTACAACAGTGCCCATTTGGGATTGCTGCTTCGGGCCTTCAACACCGGCAAGGGCGATTGGCTACGGACGGCACTGGGCGATCGCATCCACGTGCCCTACCGCAAGACCTTGATTCCGGGCTATGAGGCGGTGGTTGAGGCGGCGATCTCTGCAGGAGCCTACGGGGTAACCATCAGCGGGGCCGGACCGACCTTGCTAGCCCTGACGAATGCTGAACATGCAGTTACAGTGGCTGCAGCGATGCAACAAGCCTGGACTCATCTGGGCATAACGGTTGTGGCGGCTGAAGTGCTGGCGATCGATACCCAGGGAGCAATGGTTGAGAGTTGATCAGCAACTCTGAAGGAGATTTCTCGGGAAGAAGATACCTGGGTAGGGGTAGGTCTTGTGCCTACCCGCCGCCAATCGCCCCTGAGCAAACCGATTTCCTCCGGTCGGTTATCGAGGGCATACACAAGAAGTGCCCCTACATCGATTATCGCGAGGCGTAGCGCAGCGAGGTATTTTCTTTTCAAGACAATGTCCTAACCATTGCTGAAGCGACAATGAATTGCCCCTAACCTTGCTTGGGTGGAAAGCTGGTATCGCCGCCTGTTTTACCCGTTTGGGGAGAAGTCATCAGATCGGCCAGCCCCTCAGTGAGAAACTTAGGATCCATAAAGACCACCTTGGAGTTCTCACTCTCGCCCAGTTTGGTATTAGCATCCACATATTGCTGAGCGATCAAAAAGTTCAGCACATCCCGAGATCCCTTATTCTGCTTCATCACATCAGACAGCATCCGAATTGAATCGACAGTACCCTGTGCCCGCTTGACGGTGGCCTCTTGATCCCCTTGAGCCTCTAGAACTGCGGCCCGACGCTTTTGCTCAGCAGCCTGCTGAAGCTGCATCGAATCTAAGACCGCTTGAGGGGGCTGAATGCTCTGTACTTCTACCCGAGTCACCTTGACCCCCCAGGGTTCAGTGGCTTCATCAAGCTGATCGAGCAAAGCCTTATTTAATTCATCCCGAGAGGAGAAGGTGCGCTCAAATTCCATTCGTCCGACTTTAGAGCGCAGGGTCGTCACCACCAGTTCTCGAATCGCCGCTTCAACATCCTCAATGGAGTAATAGGTACGCTCTAGGTCGAGGACCTTCCAATAGACCACCGCATCCACTTCCAGTGACACATTGTCGCGGGTAATCGCGGGCTGAGGTTCCACATCTAAAAGCCGCTCCCGCACGCTTTCTTCCAGCACAATCGTGTCCATGAAGGGAATGATCATGTTGAGACCTGGCCTGAGCTTGCGGTGATAGCGACCCAGTCGCTCAACCAGAGCTTCGGTCCCTTGATTCACGATGCGCACTGAGCCAACGCTATAGCCCATGATGATTAGGAATAAAATCGCAAAAATGGAAGGACCCATGGGGATGCTCCTGGACGGAGTAAAGAATCGATGAGTAAGTGTAAACCCTTTAGCCTCTGTTGGCTTCAGAGGTGGCCTCAGAAGTTGGGATGGGGGTAACGATTAGGGTGTTACCCTGACGGCTGACGACGGTCACGGTAGCTTCGGGAGCGATCGCCCCATCGCTGATCTGAGAACGAGCTTGCCAACTTCCCCCATCGTAAGAGACACGACCGAGCCCCCCGGGGGGAATCCCCTCTACAACCCGAGCATAGCGATTGGGGGCAAGGGCTCGGGAGTTTTGAGGCACCAACCCGCGCAAAATCAGCGTAAAGGCAACGGATAGAATCGCCCACACCAGGAGCTGCTTTGCCAAGGCTGGGATACTGAGAGCGATCAGAGCGGTGACGAGTCCTGCACACCCTAGCGAAACCGAAATGGGATTTGGGGCCATGAGGCTGATGCCCAGCAGACCCAATCCTAAAATGAGCCATGGCAACGGACCTAGGGTGATATTCAGCCAATCCAGAGGGGCCACAAGTTTTTAAAGGGGTAGATGAGTGATTATGGCCGCGACCATAAGGCTCTCAATTTTAACAAGCTTGCCCTCAGACGGTAGGGGGCCTAGGGACTGTTATCAATCAAAACTAGAATCCTGGTGATGTAGCGGTTTCAGCCCCTAGCAATATTGTAGGGGCGGGCGCGGCAATGCTTGCTCAACAAGACTTTCATCCGGTATTGATGACGCGCCCTAGCCCACCCCAGCAATCATGGCAACCAGGGTAATGACCCCAACTGTGACCATGAGACCAGCAGGCATGAGCTTACGGGTTTTGATCAGTCGCACCACGAATGTGACCAGCAGCAACGCGGTAACGGCTAACCCGAGCCAGAGGCCCCAGCCCATGCCTTTAAACATGCCTGTACCGGCAATGAGGAGGAGGAGACCCGTAATAATGCCAGACGTGAGGGAAACGGTGCTACCCGCTTGTTTGTACCCTATCCACCCACCGACCAGGGCCAAAATACCGTAGATGAGAGCAGCGATCGCGGCGGCAAACATAGTCAGAAGCTCCCGAAAATGAGAAAACGATCGAGCAGTCTCCTAGCTGTTTTTCAGCAGAGATAGCCCCCAGGGCTTTACGGCCCTTCTCTAAAAAAACTGACAAGCCCATGATGAGAATTGAACTCATGACCTCACCCTTACCAAGGGTGTGCTCTACCGCTGAGCTACATGGGCGGATGTCGTGGTGGGCCGGGCTGGATTCGAACCAGCGTAGGCGTAGCCAGCGGATTTACAGTCCGCCCCCATTAACCACTCGGGCACCGCCCCGCCATCCACGATTGCTAATCGTATCACAGATAACTTCCCCCTCTGACCTTTTTCTAAGGTGAAGATGCAAGGCCTATGGCGAGTGGCTTTTGTTGAGAATAAAGTCTGTGAATCCAAGGTTGAACCAGGTCAAAAGTCAACGTTCGTTTTCCTCCTCGTTATAGCAGTCGCCAGTCCGGTTAGGACAAGACTGCGACCCACTTTGCTGATTCGCTAAAGATCAGAGCGATCCGAGGAGTCTTAAGCAAAGTGGCCAGCGCTATAGATCAACCCAAGCCTGCAGGTGCTCCGCAATTTAATCAAGGGAAAAGAATGCCCTGTAGGATGAGAGAAGATAATACAAACTGGCCGTTGCTGATCCCCTGATATGGTTCTAACTGTCAAACCCAGCCTGCTGGGCAATGGGGCCGATGGGTCCATCCTCTAAGGGGACTTCTGGAATTGTTTTGACCCGCCTTGAAAGACAGACCCCTCCCAACCTCCCCTTGGCAAGGGGAGGTGCCGCAGGCGGTGGGGTATCTTCTTTCCTGGAGATCTCCTAAATCAGTAATGACGCAAATTATTATTCTGCCGTTGCACTCAGGATTATGACCTTTCTTCGCGCCTATGTGGCCCCGCTGCTGATTGTGCTCACCTTTGTCGTTGCAATGGTGGCGGTCAGTGCCCGCATCTTTTTGCCCAGCGACATGATCGCACCTGCCCCGATTGAGGAGAGTGCGCCCGCTGCCAACTCGACAGCTGCCCCTCAGGAAACAGCCCAGGCTCCAGGAAACCCGCGCAGCGGCATTTTGGGGTGATCCAGCACCCACCCTTTCCCCTAGAGGGCTATCGCCTTCGAGTCGGAACGCGTCGGGATCGGGCAAAGTTGGTCCAGTTTATGGCCTTGGCCTATGACGAGCAGGGTCATCACTGCAGCCCTCAAGCCCTGACTGAAACCGTTAATACCCACTATGCCAACAATGCACCGCTTTGGTGGGTCGTACCCCAAGCAGAGTCAACAGAGATCGCCTGCCTCTGGCTAGGCAATGTGCTCGATCCGCACCAGGGCGATCGCTACGGCTGCATTTTGCTCTTGTATGTTGCCCCAGCGCATCGTCGGCGGGGTATTGCCACAGCACTGCTGCGCCATGCTCAAGACTGGGCCATAGCTCGGGGCGATCAGCAACTAGGGCTCCAGGTGTTTGCCGACAACGCAGCGGCCCAAGCCCTCTACCAGAAACTGGGCTATGTCACCACAGCTTTGTGGATGACACAGCCGCTGCAGTGAATCTAAACAAGTTAGTGCAATGTCAAGATTCAGAGATTGTGTAGCGTGGTGTCGAGGTTGCGAGACCCACGGCCTCGGTTAATCGGTTACATTTCGTGGGTCGCACTACGTTTGACCCACGCTACGACATACTCCAATTTTCGATATTGACAGGCCACTAGCGGTAGTTGGTAAACTGCAGCGCCACGGGCCAATCTTCATGTTTGAGCAGGGCGATCGCTTCCTGCAAATCATCTTTCGACTTGGCGGTGACGCGTACCGCATCCCCTTGGATAGAAGCCTGTACCTTTTTAAAGCTGTCGCGGATCAGCTTACTCATCTTTTTAGCAATCTCTTTGTCAATCCCTTTCTTGAGGGTGACCACCTGACGAACACGCCCGCCGCTAGCCGTGTCGGTGCTGCCAAACTCAAAAATCTTCAGCGACAGGTTGCGCTTTGCGGCTTTGGTTTGCAGAATTGTGTGAACACTCTGCAGAGTGAGCTGACCATCGGTCTCGATAGTGATGGTCTCTCCACTCAACTCGACCGTGGTTTTACTGCCCTTGAGGTCATAGCGGGTTTCCAGTTCCCGTCGGGTTTGATCGAGGGCATTGACCAATTCTTGCCGGTCAAAATCACTAACAACGTCAAAGGAATAACTAGAAGCCATAGTGCCGCGTAAAAAGTTGCGTTTAATCCATCAGGGCAAGCCTAAGGCAGAGCTGCAAGCCAAGGCAAATAACGTAAAGGTGCCCAACGCAGCAATAGCGTACATGGGCGATCGCAGCAGCGGCAGATCGAGAATGTAAAACAGGCTATACAGTGCGCGACCCATTAAATGGGCGAGCGCGGCACCGATGGCCAGAGTTGAGTCCTGCCCAGTAACGTAGGCCGCTAAAACCGCTGGCGCAAAGAGCGTGAACGCTTCAAAACTATTTTCGTGAGCCCAGGTTGCCCGCTGCCCATAGGCCGGTAGTTGATCAAATAAGGCCCGTGGAGCAGAGGCGTTGTAGCCTGCTTTAAAGCGGGCGATCGCCACCACCACGAACGGAACATAGATTAAAACTGCAGCAACGGGCAAACAGCACAGGAGCAGACCAGGGATCGGCACTACTCCAGAGAACAATCCACCCATAGGTTTACAAACTCGCTAGTCGAAATAGAACAGCGTTACGATCTTGCGCTGCTCTTCAGCATCTTGGCAGGTTTGCAGCAGCGTATGGCTGTCATGAAACGCAAAGCAAATCAACTGCTGGCAGCGAGAAATAATTTCTTGATTACAGAGCGCACTCGCCTCCGCCAAAGATAAGGAATCGTTCGTCGCATTCTCGACCAAGTGCATGACCTGCTCAAGCTGGTCACGGGATTCTTGGGGCTGCTTCTCTAGGCTTTGGGGCAAGATCACCGTGAGCAAATTAGGATCAGCTTGAATCGCCCCACGAATTGCAGCCGAGTTGGTGCCAGTTGCCCCAGAAGTCAGGATGGTGTTTCCCCCCATGACCAGCGCATAGGTCATCAGCTCGATCAACTTTTGATGGGTGATGGGGACATGACGCGATCCTAGAATCGCCACCCGCTTTGAGCCTGACTGTTGAATCGCAGCAAGCTCTTGCAGAAAGACATCAACCTTAGGGGTTTCTAAGGGGGCTTCAATGGACTGGCTCAACGGAGATACACGGATTGTAAGGACGCGCTCATTGTATCAGCCTATGGGATTTAGGACAGATCCCCCGAAACCCCAGCCCAGCTAGGATGCCGCGACTTCTGTCACAGCAGGTGGCTCAATCGCCAGGAGCTGAATCAGCCGGTTGACGTCGACATGTTTTGCCAAAACTTCTTGCACCAGCGGAATTTTGTCGAGGTTATTGAGGGGAACCTGCCCAAATAGGGTGTCGATGCGTTCCACTGTGGTCAGGGTATCGGTGGCGACGGATAAAACTGGAATCTCTTTATCCTTGGCAAAGGTAATCACATCCTCTGATGGCGCAATTTGTCCGGTTAACACCAAACAATGGGTTGAGGTTTCTAAGGCGGCAATTTGCAGATCGCGGCGATCGCCCCCTGTAACCACGGCCTGATGGATGCCTTTCCTGAAAAAGCGTAGGGCTGAATTCACGTTCATCGCACCGATCTTCAGACTTTCAACGACGAGATCTAAGTGATCGTCACAGCAAAGGATTTCGGCATCTAAGCGATGCACCAATTCACTCACCCGCACCCCCTGGAGATAGGGCATCTGAGGCAGTGTTGCAAGTACCGCAATGTTTTGCCCCTCTAAATAAGGCACGACCTTCTCAGTTACGAACGATTGTTCAGCTTCAGGAATACTGTTGATCACAACCCCCATCAATCGTTCTCCCAATCGCTGCTGAGCAGACATGATTTCATCCACCATCTGGCGAGGGTTGAACCGCATCACTAGCCGCACAGCCGCATCTAGAGCATTGGCCATATCCGGTAGCGCCAGTTTGGCTAATGCACCCTGCTCCAAGTTGGCAGGCCCCTCCAGCAACACCACATTTTCTGTCACCGCCTCACTGTACTGTCCCAAAATTTGGGCAAAATCCGCGGTCTCCCCCGCTTGCAACTGGGAGAGCATGGCAGTTTCATCCAGGCAAAGTAGCGTGGGCAAACAAGCTGCTGTCGGCAGCGACAGCACCTTGGGGATAAAGTTGAGGTCGGTATCTGCACAATTGAGTGCATCATGTGGGTCAGAGGTCTCTACCGTGGCCAAAGGCTTGCCGTAGGCTACCTTGATGCCCTGAGCCAAAAGCTGAAAGGCGATCGCCAATACGATAGCCGACTTACCACTGTGGGCCTCAGTCGACCCAATCAAGACATGCTGGGCTGATTTAGGCACGCCGCTTAATCCTTAGCGCAGAGTTATATCAACAAAAGTTACCCCTTCATTGTGCCACCAACGGTAGCGCTGTCTGAGGGACACGTAGCATTAGTCATCGAGCCGCAACAGTTTTCGGTAAAACCCTTTCGAGAAGTCAGCAGCGCGCTTGTGGCGGAGCGCAACCACAACATCAAACAGATAATCTACAAACTCAAAGGTGGCTAAGGTAATTTCGTAGCTTAAGTCAGCGTCGTCATCGAACTGCAGACGGCATCGGGTCAGGTCAGCGGGCAATGTCGATACGTTCCAAGTGGCCAAGAAAGGGATGCTCTCTCCCCCTTCAATCATGCGCTGCCCTTCTAAGTTACCTCGCTTATAAAGACCGATGGCATAGGGCAACGCATTCCGCTTGGTGCCTTGGTAATAGGGCAAATAAACACCAATGTCTTGCTTTGTAGCGGGTTTGATCTCATCGAAAGTAATCGTCATAGCTCCCATTAAACGTGTCACAACTGCTGTCACAAGGATCGAATCGACCTGAAGCGAGCCTGCAGGCTGCTGCAAGTATCGTGCCCGAAATCACCCCCAATAAAAGAGGTTTTATGTTTTTGGCGGCCCTCAGAAATTCTCCAAATGCCCTAGAGGAGACCTCAAACCGCTAGGATGATTGAGAGAAATCTTTGATTTTCGTCCTAGACATTGATCACCTTGGCGTCACTTAGAGATCGGTCAAGCCCTTATGTAAGGCTTGATCGGCCCTTCGATCTTGGCAATGTTTTGCTGCCGTTAAACGGCGGAAAGGCTTCTATTACGATTCAATTCCCCTAGAGCATACCTGGTGACTCATTTTTCGACACACTGTGTCGCGATCTCCAGACAGTGGCCACCTTGAAACCTAGGCCCAATCAGGTGATTTACCAGACCGATTGCTTTTTGATTGACTTAGGTCAATGTGATTTTAAAACCGTGATTTCAAGATTTGACTTAGCAACGAAACGATGACCCATACCAATCCGCACCAGCGACCTCAAGACCTCTGTCCAGATTTGGAGCCCCATAACTTCTTGGAGGCAGGGGGTTCAAGGCGACTCAAGGCAGCGATCGCCCTAAGCAGCTTATGGGGGGTGGTCCTGATGCTGCACTTATGGGTTTGGGGAAGTTGGCTGGTCTATGGCGTCACCTTTGGGGTCGGCGTTCATCTATTTAAATTGCTCTTTACCCAAACCGCCAAGTTACCAGAAGCTTTACCCAGTAATCAGGCAGGGGGACTCCGATCAACCGTCGATATTGGGCAGTGGCCCCATGTTTCAATTTTGGTCTCAGCGAAAAACGAAGTCGCTGTGATTGCGGGCCTTGTGGAATCCTTAGCGAATCTGGATTATCCGCGCGATCGCTATGACCTTTGGATGGTTGATGACAACAGCGATGATGGCACAGGTGAGCAGCTGGATCAGGTGGCGGCTCAGTATCCCCATGTGCACGTGATTCATCGGGATGATCGGGCGACCGGTGGCAAATCTGGAGCCCTCAATCAGGTGTGGCCTAAGACTCAAGGCGACCTATTAGCCGTGTTTGATGCCGATGCCCAAGTCCCTGAGGATTTGTTGCGGCGTGTAGCCCCTCTGTTCCAACAGCAGCACCTGGGGGCAGTGCAGGTTCGAAAAGCCATCGTCAATAGCGACGTTAATTTCTGGACCCGAGGTCAGGCTGCAGAAATGGTCTTTGACAGCTATTGCCAATTGAAGCGCGTGTCTGGCAGGGGGCTGGGGGAGCTGCGGGGTAACGGTCAATTCGTGCGACGCACCGCTCTAGAACAATTCGGGGGCTGGAATGAATCGACGATTACCGACGACTTGGACTTAACCTTCCGGCTGCATGTGACAGGATGGTCGATTTCAATGGTGCTCTCTCCAGCCGTGGGTGAGGAGGGGGTGACGCGCTTAAAGGCCCTTTGGCATCAGCGCAATCGCTGGGCGGAAGGCGGTTATCAGCGCTATTTAGACTACTGGCAGTTGCTCAATCCTAACCGCTTGGGATGGGCTAAAACGTTTGATCTATTTGTATTTTGGCTAATTCAGTACGCGATGCCGACCATGGCAGTCCCCGATTTAGCACTGGCAATCGCCCGTAATCGTCCCCCCATGCTGGTGCCGCTATCGAGCTTGGCCGTGGCATTTTCAGCGATCGGCATGTTCAATGGTCTGCGCCGAACTCAAACAACATCCCTGCTGAGCAAGGCGTTGCATACAGCCCAAGGCACACTGTATATGCTCCATTGGTTACTGGTCATGGCAACCGTGACCCTGCGGATGGCGGTTCGCCCCAAGCGATTGAAGTGGGTTAAGACTAGCCACAGTGGTGCAGTTGATGTCCCCTCTGTCAAAGAACCCGTCAGCCTGGTGTCTAAATAATTCGGTGGCGCTCTACCGGATTAATCAAAACAATTACAACACCTTTACCCGACGTCAGTTCGACGAACAGACAGGGAGCAGAAAAAAGCTGAGAGTGGATTTGTAGCAACCCCTCTCAGCCATGAACACCACTCTATCGGAAGTTTCTCGTCTGGACGTGAGCCAGGTTTTCTGGGATGTGGATGACTTCTG
>JBHJIP010000098.1:0-12859 GCA_050043365.1 Leptolyngbyaceae cyanobacterium | reverse complement strand
GGTGTGTGTAGTTTTGTTCGGAGTTGTGGCTTTTGGTGGTTCTGTTTGTTTTGCCGGTTGCGTGGCCTTTGGTGTGGTCTTTGGTGTGGTTGGAGGCGTGGCGGTAGGTGTGACCTTTGGTATGTTCATAGGTGTGAGCGGAGGTGTGGCCGCAGGTATAGCCTTGGGTTTAGGGACCTTACGCTTGCCCCTGTACTTGGCCTTAGCTGGAGGGCTATGGCAAGGACACCATCCCCTCTGGTGGGATGAACTGGCAGTGTTGCCGTTTCTGCGAACCCGCAAGGTAATCAACCCAATCTGGCAGCAGGGCAATATCAATAGCTTGCAACAACTAGCCCAGTTGACCAGCAACCCTTTCCAACACTGGGTCTTGCAGCGGGCTCTGTACCGAAGATTGCACCAATCGACCACTGCACTGCCGTTTTTATATCAGATATTAACCCTGTCAACTTTAGAGGCCTACGCCATTGCACCGGTGCAAGCATCAGATTGGCGCGACATTCCGTCTGTGCGCCAGGTCTTTGTGAGTGAGCTAGCGGGGCTGGGCAAGGATGCTTCTAGATTTTTAGAGTCTTGGGTATGGCAACTGACCCAGCCCCTACGGCTGCGCAAGACCACCCCCCTGACCGTTTTCGCCATGCTGCTTTATTACTTGACTTGGGACATCGAGCCGACCGAGTCTTTACCCACTGATTTTGATCTTGCCGAGTACCAACATATCTACAGTCGCTTAAGCGACTATCCAGGGGGGCAAGAGATTCAGCAGTCCTTTGACTGTATGGCCCAATATCTCAACTACGCCTCACTCGAAAATCTTGCTCTGGCTCAGGCTTGCACAGCGGATCTACCCGCCGTTGATACCGCAATTCGGCCCCCTGTCATCCAGACCTTGCAACAGCTTGGGGCGATTGGCAAAAACATCCGCGTTTTCCAAGCGGCCACCAGTCGCCTCAACCAACTGGCTGCCCTAGGCCGTGCCATTGATTCCTTAGAAGAGTTGCAAGAATACATCAATGACGCCATCCACCCACCAGAGCAGCAAATTTTATTGGAAATCGTACGCCGTTGGCGTAAACCGATCAGCGAAACCAGCGGACAACTTGGAGAACTCACTATTGCTGAGCCCGTTACCAACCCTTACGTGGCAGGTAACCCCGTCGCCGGCGAGTTATTTGTGGGTCGAGAAGAAATCCTTCGGGAGTTAGAGGAACTGTGGCTGGAACCGGGCCAGGCGGATTCGGTGGTGCTCTATGGCCATCGCCGCATGGGCAAATCCTCCATTCTGAAAAATCTACCCAACCGCCTCGACCCCCAACAGAACTGGGTTGTGGAATTTAACCTGCAGCGGGTGGGTAAGGTGCGCAGCACTGGGGAACTGCTCTATGCCTTGGCCCTCGAAATCTACGATCGCGCCCAACTAGAGCGGCTACCCATTTCAGAACCGGAAGAAGCAGCCTTTATCACCGCTGAGCGCAGCCCTTATCGAGCCTTTGATCGCTGGCTTAAAACCCTTGCCCCCCACATGGCCGACCACCGCTTCATCATCGCCGTGGATGAGTTTGAGCTGATCGAAACCGCCATGGATGAAGGTCGGGTTGAAGTGGGGCTAACCGAGTTTTTGCGGGGCATCATTCAAACCACCGATTGGTTCGTCCTGGCTTTGGCAGGGCTCTACACCCTGCAAGAGAAAACCCATGACTATTGGAATCCCCTCTTTGGCAGCATCAAGCCCCGCAAAGTCAGTTTCCTCTCTCGACCCTCTGCCGCGCGATTGATTACACAACCCTCTGCCGACTTTCCCCTCGACTACGACCCAGGCACTCTTTACGACATTATTCATCTCACCAACGGCCAGCCCTATTTAATCCAACTGATTTGCCAAAACCTGGTGGCCCAGTTCAACCACCAAGTCTTTGAAGCTGGACAAGACTCCAGCCGCCCCATTTCACCTGATGATCTGGCGACGGTGATTAACTCGCCAGAGTTCTTCCAAGATGGGGGGGCTTACTTCACTGGGGTATGGCGACAAGCGGAAGACAGCGCCCCGGCAGGACAAACCCAAATTTTGACGGCCCTTAGTCAAGGTTCCAAAAACCTTGAGCAGCTAGCCGCTGAGACCACACTTTCAGGGCGATCTCTCGAAGCCGCAGTGCAAACCCTGCAATCCCACGATGTAATTCAGCAGGATAGGGCAGGTGGCTACAGCTTTACGGTTGAATTGATGCGCCGTTGGGTCCAACAGCGTTAAAGATGCGAATTTGCCTAACTCTCCTATATTAGTTTTCAATCAACTTGAGCTGGCATGAAATTACCTGCATTCAAACTCGAACGATTCTTCGCCAAATACGAATTCAAAGCCCCTTACCTGCTTGCTTCGTCTGATTGCGAGGCCATGACTATTGAAGAGTTATTGAGCTTAGAACCGGAAGCATCGCACAAGTTTCATCAAACTTGGTTGGGGTATACCGAAACACAAGGAAGCCCTGAACTGCGGCAGGAAATCGCAAAAACCTACCACTCCATAGAGACTGAAGAGATCCTGGTTCATGCCGGTGCCGAAGAAGCGATCTTTATTTTTATGAATATCGCACTAGAGCCGGGTGATCACATCATCGTTCACGTCCCTTGCTATCAATCTCATATCGCTATTGCTCAGTCTATGGGCTGTGAGGTGAGTGAGTGGATCAGTCGTGAAGCAGATAATTGGGAGTTAGATCTAGATTGGCTGAGGAAAGAAATTCAACCGAATACCAAGGCCATTGTGATTAATTGCCCGCATAATCCAACCGGTTATGTGATGAGTCGAGCAAAGCTGGAGGCATTGGTTGCAATCTGTAGACAGCACAATTTACTTCTCTTCTCTGATGAGGTCTACCAATTTCTGGAATATCGCGAGGAAGACACCTTGCCCGCAGCGTGTGACCTCTATGAAAATGCAATTTCCTTAGGGGTGATGTCAAAGACCTATGGATTGGCTGGATTGCGAATTGGCTGGATTGCCACTCACAACCCAGAACTTTATCAAGCCATGGCGGCATTCAAGGACTTCACCTCAATTTGTAGCAGTGCCCCCAGTGAGTTTCTGGCAACATTGGCCCTTCGTAATCGAGAGAAGATTATCCAGCGTAATCGCGCCATCATTGCTGCAAATATTGAGCTATGTAATCGCTTCTTTTCATCCCATGCGGATGTTTTTAACTGGACTGCCCCCAAGGGGGGATCAACTGCATTCCCAAGTCTGAAGCAAGCGATCGATGTCGAGCAGTTCTGTATTGATTTAGTTGATCAGCAGGGCGTTCTACTCATCCCCAGCACCTATTTTGATTACGGGAATAAAAACTTTCGGATTGGGTTAGGGCGTAAAAGTTTCCCAGCAGGTATTGAAAAATTAGGCGACTACTTAAAAGCGATCGCTGCATAACGCAATGTTTTATCTCAAAGCGAATTTCCGCACAGCCACCAAACTCCCCATCAGCCCCACCGTGCCACCCAAAGCAAAGAGTGAAGCAGGCAACATCCAGATCTGCTTAGCCGTCAGCTGTAGACCGCTCACCAAAAACTGCACAAAATCTGCCTGTTGCGCCGCCAGTTCTTGCAAAAACTGGTGGATGCCGATTAAAAATCCCCAAGACACCCCAGCCCCAACCACCCCAAAAAAGACCCCCTGCAACACAAACGGAAAGTAAATCCAGATGGTGGTGGCCCCCACCAGTTGCATTACCTCAATCTCTCGGCGGCGGGCCATGACGATCAGACGGATGGTGGTGGTGATGACGGCGATCGCCGTCAAGCTCAGCACCGCAATCACAAAAATACTCACCCAGCGTAGACTCTCATTGAGTTGGCTCAACCGCTGCACCGCCTCATCTACATACAGCACCTCCTGCACCCCTTGGACGGTAGACAGTTGGTTGGCCAGCACCGGTACGTCTTCTGAACTGTTTACCTTCACGCGCAGGGCATCCACCAGGGGGTTGCCATTCAGCTGCTCGGTGGCTCCCTCAATGTCGGAAATGCCCAATTCCTCCACCAGATCTTGCCAAGCCTCTTCTTTGGGAATGGGCTGCACGGCAGTAACCCCCGGCATGATTTCCACTGTGGACTGCAGAGAACTGGCCTGGACGCCAGTTTCTAAATAAGCGGAAACCTCAAGCTGGCTACCAAATTGATTCAGCAACCCTTCCAGTTGCCAGGAAGCCTGCAGGCTAATGCCAAACAAAAACAACAGCACGGTCATGGTGCTGATCGCAGCCCAGTTCATCCAACCGCCGCGCTGTAGGCCCAAAGCGGTCTCCCGCAGCAAGTAATCTGCTTTTGTGAAGGCTTTAAACATGGTGGCCATCTCTGTGGGGTCCACCATTTTAAGGGGAGGCTTAGGGCAACACCTTCAGTATTTAAGAAAATCCATGGGTCACCGATGCATCTCAGTGGATAGATGCCTCAATAGTCGCTATCGGCTACGCAGTAGCCTTGGCACTTGATGCCGTTGGTTGCAGTGCGGCGGCAATGGGGACAGAGAATTTTCTCCTGCTCTGAGTTGTGGGGACTGCCTGCAGCTGATTCAGTTGAACGTTTCAAAGTCATGGAGAGTATGGCCAACATGAGTTTACATTTCGCAATGTAAGAGACTCACCCCCGCAATGGCAATGGCCGCTTGCCTAACTTCGGCGCTACTCGGTAGGTGGGTGGCCGATTTTGAACATTTAACTGCTTCGGCCAACGTCAAACTGCGGCACAAAGAACTGCTCATTGATCGGGGGGCGAACATAGTCTTTGGGAGCGGACTTGCGCGGCGGTAACTCCATGGGTTCTGGGGTCATGTCCACATAGGGAATCTTGCTGAGCAAATGGCTAATGCAGTTGAGCCGAGCCCGCTTCTTGTCATCCGCTTCTACCGTGAACCAGGGGGCCTCGGGGATATTGGTATGGGCAAACATGGCATCCTTGGCCTCGGAATAGTCGGCCCAGCGATCGCGGGATTCGAGATCCATCGGGCTGAGCTTCCAGCGGCGGGCCGGATCGGTGGTGCGGGACTGGAAGCGTCGCTCCTGCTCTGCGTCGCTGACCGAGAACCAATATTTCAGCAAAATAATCCCGGAGCGCACCAGCATGCGCTCGAATTCGGGGCAGGTTTTCATAAACTCCCCGTACTGCTGCTCAGTGCAAAAGCCCATCACATGCTCGACCCCAGCCCGGTTATACCAACTGCGGTCAAAGCAAACGATTTCGCCAGCGGCGGGCAGATGGGCCACATAGCGCTGGAAATACCACTCGGTTTTTTCGCGATCGCTGGGGGTCCCCAAGGCCACCACCCGACAGCCTCGGGGGTTCATGGGTTCGGTGATGCGCTTGATGGTGCCCCCCTTGCCAGCCGCATCGCGTCCCTCAAACAAAATCACGATGCGAGTGCCCGTATGCTTAACCCAATACTGCATTTTCACCAATTCAAGCTGCAGGCGGGCCAGGGCCTTTTCGTATTTTTTCTTGGATAGTTTAGAGCTGTCCTCTGATTCGGAAATATGGTGAAAGATTCGCCGTTCTGAGGTTTTGTCCGAGGCTTTAGATTTTGCTTTCTTCGATTTTTTGGACTTCTTGTGCTCTGCCTCAGGGGAACTGACATCAAGATGGTTGTTATCGGAGATCAAGGATTTATCGCTATTTTTACCCATGATGTTTATTTGTATAAAAATCCAAACCGGAAATGGCTTCGAACTATGGCTTCCGCCCCATAGTAGAAATACTATTTTGACGTCATTTGTAGTTCAGATCACTAAAATCGCCTAGGAACCAAATCTTTAGTGCAGCTTAAGAAAGCAGAAAGCCCCTGCCAGAACTAGGCTTCACGCCATGAGAATCTGAAGTTCTTTACTAAAACACAAGACTTTCAAGGGAACGAAACATTCACCGTCTTTTGATCAGAGGACGTATTTTTATGGCCTCATTGGGCGATCGCAAAAATAACCACAGCTGATGCGGCAATCAAAATCACAGCGGCGATCACAAAAATCAGTCCACGGCTCAGGTCAATTCCTTTTTGGGGAAAGGTGATTTCAATCGGCGTGTGGGCCGTCACTCGAATGCTGAAAAACGTATCCCAAAAACCGGCATGAACCGTATTCTGAGCCTGCAGTGGCTGTGTTGACGGCGGTTTGGGAAAGACCCAATTTGAGCCTTGTACTTCCACTTCACCGATCGGTTGGCCACCGTCTAGGGCGATCGCATCAAACTGAATGTCTATGGGGACGCTGCTGAAATTGCGGCGGTAAATCGTCGCGGTTTCCTGGGTCTTAAGGCAGATGGTTTTGGGCATGGAAGAGGTGGTGAGGGCAGGGGGGATCAGGCTGAGGGCGAGCGGTGTTCGCGGTTTGAATCCAGGGGGCCATAGGTTGAGGTGACTGTCGATAGGAAAGCATTCAACCGCCGAGGACATGACTCCGCAATTAGGCCTAAGGGAAGCGGTTTAGAGCTAAACCGCAACCAGGTCCGGCAATTGAGCCAGATAGTACTGACTGGGACCATCCTCGGGCTGTAACTCCAAGCAGGATTGGAAGCGATCGCGGGCCTGCGCCCAGTCCTGGGCTCGAAAGGCCACCAGACCTTGCTCAAACTGGTCACATAGGGTTTGACCCTGCTCACCCAAAGTCCCGATTGTGCCTAAAAGCTCATAAACCGGGGTGGGTTGATCGGCCAAGGCGAGTTCTGTTACCTCACGCGTAATGAAGTCGTCTCCCGCCAGTTCGCGGGTCGTTGCCGTCAGCAAGATGGTGGTGCCGTAGATGCGATTGGCCTCTTCTAGGGCTTCTGCCCATTGCATCGCTGGTCCCATCACCGTGTAGGACTTGCTCTGCTCTGAGCCGATATTACCGGTGACCACGTCCCCTGTTGCCAGACCCACTCGAATTCGCACCTCGGGTAGTCCCTTACGGATGCCGATGACTTCGGGGAGGCTGCGGCGCAGTTTCACTAACTGGTCTTGCTGTTCTAGCGCCGCGTAGCAGGCCAGCCGAGCCTGGTCGGCGGCATCTACAAAAGGTGGACCCCAAAAGGCGCTGACCGCATCGCCAATGAACTGATTGATCACCCCACCCCGAGCCTTGATCGGCGCGGAGGCCAGGGTCAAATATTGATTAATTAAGGAGACGAGACCCGTGGGCGTCAGCAGCTCACTGATGCCGCTAAAGCCAACAATATCTGAGAAAAAGACGGTCGCCTGGACGGTTTGGCTACCGCCAATATCCCCTTGATGGGCCACTAAGGTTTCTACAATGCGGGGGTCTACATATTGACCGAAGGTGGTTTTGAGTCGCTCCTTTTCGCGAATGCTGGCCACCATCCGGTTGAAGAAACCGGTGAGTTTGCCAATTTCGTCCCCAGAATCAACGGGCAGTTGCATATCCAAGTCGCCCTGCTCAACCGCCTGGGTGCTGATCACCAGTCGCCGGATCGGTCGCACCAAGCTGGTCGTGACCCCAAAGGCAAACACTAATCCGACCCCAACGGCACTACCGAGCAAGATCCAGTTGAGGGTAAGGGTAAGCTGTTCGTCTTTTTCAGCGATCGCGGCCGCCTCTTCGGTAAATTGTCCCAATTCAAACAACAGCGCCTGAAGCCGCTGGTTGAAGTCATCTTCGTAGGTGGCGAGCTGAGCATCTAACAGTTCTGCATCGCGGCGATTCCCAGCTTCAAGCAATGCCAAGATTTCGTGTCCATGATCATGGAAGCGTTGATGCTCTTCCTCTAACACCTCTAGCAGCGGAATTAAGCGGGCAAATTCCACTGCGTCTTTAGTGGTGTGGGCTTCCTTTGAGGCAACCTCTGCGAGGGCGATCGCGGTCTCTAACTCCTCATCCACTTGAGCCCCGCGTTCCTCAAAGATTTCCAATTCTGTTGCGATCTGACCCTGCGGGACTGGATCAATTTCATAAAACTTCAGCACTCGCTCAAAGTGGATTTCCTGCTCTAAGGCATGGATGTTGACTTCTGCCACCAACTCTGTGATCGGGGTGAGATATTCAGCAATGTCGATCAACTCGCCATTGACGCGACGAATGCGCACAAAATTGAGTGAGGCTACCCCCAACAACAGGGCCAACATGCTGGTGGCCACCCCAAAAATCTTGATGCCGATCGGAAATTGAACGCGGGCCATAGGTCTAGGCAAAATGGGGCTTAGGCGGGAATCAAAAGGTTCGGTTTATTTCTGGTCAAGCTGCCAGACCCCTTGCCAATCTTCTGGGGGGGGATGGTCGCGGAAATGGACCAACCGCTCCAGATAAAGTTGGGCAGGGCGATCATTAGGCATTTGCTGCAACACAGCATCAAACGCCTGCTGAGCTTGCTCCCATTGCCGCTGTCGGTCGGCCGTCAGCCCCAATTCAAACTCGTCCCAAGCCAACCGCACGGTCTCCGAGACGCCTGGTCCCAACAGCTCATACACCTGCACGGGCTCCTGTTTGCCGACTACCTGAATTAAATCTAAGGCTCGGGTGGCAAAGGTTTCTGAGATCGCGGCTTGGGTTTCTGCGGTGATCACGGTCGAGACGCCATATTGTTGACTGACCCCCTTCAGTCGAGCGGCAATATTCACCGTGTCCCCCATAACGGTGTAAGACTTGGCTGTATCTGACCCCATGTTGCCAACCACCAGGGACCCCGTTGCCAGCCCTGCATGGAAGCTGAGAGGGGGGACAGATTCGCTGATTTCGGCCAGAGCCTGACGCACCCGCTCCACGCGCGCCCACTGCTCAGTTACGGCTTGGCAGGCAAGAAGCGGGTGGTCCGTTTCAGCGACAAAGGGTGGTCCCCAAAAGCCCATGATCACTGGCCCGATAAATTTATCAATCACCCCATCGTGTTCAGTGATTGGGTTGGACATCAGGGAGAGGTACCTGTTGAGCAGGTCTACCCGTTGAGCTGCGGGTAGGGTTTCGGCAAAAGCTTCGACTCCGGTCACCACGACAAAGGCCACAGTCATCACCTGCCGCTCTCCGGCGGTGGCTGCACCTTCATCCATCAGGTTTTTGACAATGCGCGGATCAACATATTTACCAAAGGTGGTTTCCAATTGAGCCTTGAGCCGCAGCTCCTGCACCATGCCATTGAAGGCGTTGCCCAAGGCCGCAATCTCA
Source organism: Leptolyngbyaceae cyanobacterium (assembly GCA_050043365.1). GTDB lineage: Bacteria > Cyanobacteriota > Cyanobacteriia > Phormidesmidales > Phormidesmidaceae > PCC-6406. The sequence continues at coordinate 3,731 of JBHJIP010000098.1, read as the reverse complement.
TCACGACTGGTGGGCACCAGGTGAGTGTCAAGCTGGCCCTGCTGCACCGCGGCCATGCTCTGGGTAAGGCGACGAATCGGGCGAATCAGCCCCAGGGTGACCACCGCCGCATAGAAAAAGCCAAAGGCGGCGGCGATCGCCGCAATTACCACGCTCAATATTTGGACACGGGCCTGATGGCGCTGACCGGTTCGAGAGGCCTCGACGGTCAGCGCCTCTAGGGTCAAAAAAATTTCATTGATGGCCCCATTAAAGTCCTCCTCTTCTGCCGCCAGTTGAGCCTCCAGGACACGGGCGTTCTCAAAGTCACCTGCTTCCAGCAATTGCAGAATGTCCAGGGCATGATCATGGAATGCTTGGTGGGCCTGCTCAATATCTTTTAGTAAAGGCAGGACGGTGGCCCAGGTGTCATGGGTGGCTGCAAGGGTCGGATCGTTTTGGGCCTGTTCTGTCAGGTCTTCAGCAAATAAAAGCTCTTCATCCACCAAATCGCCGCGTTCTTCAAATAGGACGATTTCTGTGGCGATCGCCGCCTCGTCTAGGGGCTCAATTTCGTAAAGCTTTTGCACCCGCTCGAAATGTAGCTCCTGCTCCAGAGCATGGACATCAATCTCGGCCACTTCATCGGTAATCGGCAAAATGTAGTCCGCTAGGGCGGTGATCTCATGGTTAACCCGGCGCAGCAGGGATACCGACACCAGCACCACAATCACCAACAGCCCCAACAAACTGCTGGCAATGCCAAAGATTTTGAGGCGAATCGAAATGCCGAACGGCGACTGCAAGGGGCGGGTTTTTAGCTCTGGTGTTGCGTCCATAGTGGGCCCTGATTACCTGGGCCAGAAATCCGTCGACACGCCTCAAGGTGCGAAGTCTCTATTCATAGGCTTTCTGACATCGCTAATGCCGCAGCCGTGTCTAAGTTGCCCCAATGAAGTGTTGCAGGGTGGTTAATGAGATGTGTCTTTACGTCAGAGATCGCCCCTTAAGTTGAAATATCCCCGCCCAAATCTTCAAGAAGGCTTGCTTCCGGTCAACGTCTAAGCGCAGCATAGGAATAGTCAGCATTAAGGAGCGGCCCATGAAACGAGCCATGATTACCCTGGGAGTTGTTCTGGTGGGGCTTTGGAGCTGGCTGGCCATGTCTGCCACTGCCGCTGCCGACAGCCTGATTTCCGAGGCACCCGCTGATGCCTATGCCTATTTGATTGCACCCATGGACGGTGCCACCATATCAAACCCCGTAGCGGTCAAATTTGGTCTTTCAGGGATGGGCGTTGCTCCGGCTGGGGTGGATAAAGACAATACCGGCCATCACCATTTGCTGGTTGATCTAGCTGAACTGCCGGACTTGACCCAGTCTTTGCCTGCAACCGATCACATTAGGCACTTTGGCGGTGGTCAAACAGAGACTCAGTTAGATCTAGCCCCTGGTGAGCACACGCTGCAGTTGTTGCTGGGCAACTATGCCCATGTTCCCCATGACCAGCCGGTGCTCTCTGAGAAGATCACCATTACCGTGGATTAGCGCTGCAGGTGATTCCCATCCCGGTCCAAGCACTGCTGCTCATCGCCACCACCCTGTACCAAGCTCTTGGGTGCTGGCGAGCGGATCAATCCCCGCCCCCTGGGCAACGGTTTGATGTGGGCGGCCATCGTCTCCATCTCCATACTGCAGGTAGCTACAAGTCTGGCCAGCCCACCATCGTTCTCGATCACAGCCTTGGGGGCATTGAGGGGTATTTGTTGATCGAGGCTTTATCTCAACTGACGCGGACCTGCATTTACGATCGCGCCGGTTATGGCTGGAGCGATCGCAGCCGTGCTCCCCGCACCAGCCGAGCGATCGTCGCAGAACTCGATGCTCTATTAACCCAAGCGGCCATTGAGCCTCCGTATTTGCTTATCGGCGATTCATTTGGCAGCTACAACGTCCGCCTCTATGCCCACCAGTTTCCGCAAAAAGTAGCGGGTATCGTCTTAACAGACGGCCTCCATGAGCGCACCATGCTGCAGCTCCCCTGGTCTCTCAAAGCCTAGAAGCTTTTGTTTGTCACAGGGTTCGTGATGTCAGTCCTAGGATCCATGCTTGGGCTGATTCGATTGCTGAGCACCTGCGGTGTGTTTGAGCTGCTGAAACCCGAACTACGCCACTTACCACCCACCGCACTCAAAGCGGTGAAGCGATCGTTTTGCCGTCCCCAACATTGGATCACCATGGCACAGGAGATGCTGGCTCTCGATCAAAGCGGTCGACAGGTCCAAATAGCTCAAGACCTTGGCCCGGTTCCAATCATGAGTATCAAAGCCCAATCCTTTTTCAAGCCCAGCTTTTGGACTCGGTTTATTCCGCTGCAGCGAGCCAATCAAGTTAGGGACCACATGCATCACGACTTGGCCCAGCTCTCCCCTAACTGGGTTGAATTGCAGGCCCGTCACAGTGGCCATTTTGTCTGGATCGATCAACCCGAAATGATTATTGAGGCAGTCCAAATTTTGCTTGCAAACCCCTCAAATTCGCCCTCAGCCCGTTAGCCCGTCCAATGAGGCAGCCAAAACTTCATCGCACTTCAGCCCCCAGTTCAACGAGGGGTTGGGTTGCTGTAATGGTTTGGCCATTGAGGTCAAGGGTGCTGACCCGTTTGTCTCCTTCTTGCTCATAGGTCACGACTAAAGCACCGGGCTCAACCATGACTATGCCAAAGGTGTTGTCAATTCCGGTAATGACTTCGACATAGCCCTGACCGGCGGCGTCAGTCGTTGCTAAGGTTTTGTGATCGCGAGAGTCCAACACACCGTCGTCATTGGTGTCTGCGGCGATAATCAGATGCACCAACCACTGGGTCACGGTCGTTCCCTCAACCAGGTCCCCGTATTCCGTGGTGCTGACAATCAGCGCATCATTGCTCTCTAGGAGGCGGTGACTGGCGAGGGTCGTCGTATCTAGAAACGCCACATTATGGACAGTGTAGCCGCTGTCGTAGGACGAAAAAGAGGAGGCGCGATCGCTGCTGCGATTAATCGGGGCCATCAGGTAGGGGGTGCCCTGGATTTGTTGGAATGTAGACAGTTGCTTGGGCGGCAACTCACTGGCTGGGGTATCTTCACTCGGTGCTGGCACCGTTGATGAGTCGAGGCGCTCACAACCGATCAAGGGCAGACCCAGCACCAGGAAAAGGGCAATCGCAGTGGCTTTTATCAAGACTTCCTCCGGTAATCCAAGGCTCAGAATGGGATCGGTTTTTGACCGCATTCAAGACCGTCTAAGAGCTTCAGGGCTTGACCGGTCTATTCCTGGCGAGAAAAACTAAGCCACTCAGGATGTCTCTGGAAAAAAGTCTACCCATTAAGCTTGGCGGATGAGAATATCCCACTTGGGTAGCAGCGGGTTGCGCTTGTTGTTTCAAACACCTGAATAAGACTAAGGCGCGTTTAGCAAAGGCTGCTGAGATCGACCCACAAGTTGCAAGAATCACTCCCCTCAAAACAGTCGATCTATCCTGAAGGGATTGGTTTGAGATGATCCCACTTAAGGCATAAGCCTTAACGCTTTTTCAGCAGGGCGCTGGCTCCAAAAGCAATCATGGTGCCGATGACCATACTAGGTTCGGGAATCGACTTAGGGTCGCCACCACCGGAACCGCAATCGCAACCACCGGAACCGGAATCACAGCCTCCGGAACCGAAAACACAGACTCAGGAGACGAAAAAGCGAAAAAACTAAAAAGAAG
>JBHJIP010000097.1:0-43678 GCA_050043365.1 Leptolyngbyaceae cyanobacterium | reverse complement strand
CAATTTCTTGGTGAATACTCTGGCAGCCTTGGTGGCTTATACCTACCAGGAGAAGAAGCCTGCTTTAGACCTACAGGTTAAGGGCTTGAAGGCTTTACCCCCAGCTATTGTTTGAAGGCAAAGCCCGTCGAACTGACGTTATGCCATGAAGAATCAGGGTCAGCTCAAGATTGGCATCGGTGCGTCGGACGCTTTTATCTGGGTGGAGTTTACTGATTCTGGCAGCGGCATTCCCAAAAATATCAAGCATCGTATCTTTGAACCCTTCTTTACCACCAAAGCTGCGGGTAAAGGCAGTGGCCTAGGGCTGGATATGGTCCGCAGAACGGTCCTCAAGCATGGTGGGCATATTGAAGTGCATAGTCAAGCGGGGGAAACCCGCTTCAAAGTTTATCTATCTAAACATCTCTCTGCTTAAACAGCCCCATCGCCTCAGTCTCTTGCCGTTCCCCAGTCCGTAAAACCATGTCAAACCCAGCGATTTTATGTATCGACGATGAAGGCGTGATCTTACTCAGTCTCCGAGACCAACTCGACCGGATTTTGGACGGGAAATACACCATCGAATTGGCAGAGACCGGAGAGGAAGCCTTAACCCTGTTCGAAGAGTTGATTGCAGACCAGATCGATGTACCGCTGGTGATTTGTGATCAGTTCATGCCGGGAATGAATGGGGATCAGGTGCTGGCCCAAATCCACACCCAATCCCCCGAGACCTTAACGATTTTGCTGACTGGGCAGGCGGATTTTAAAGGGGTGGTGAATGCCATCAATATGGCGAACCTATATCGGTTCTTGGCCAAGCCCTGGAGTGAAGCTGACCTGGGCCTAACGGTGCGAGAGGCCTTGCGCCGTCATAACCAAGACCGGCAAATTGCCGCCCATAATCAAGAACTGCAGCAGCTCAATGGCTCCCTAGCGGAAACCGTGGCAGAGCAAACTGCTGAACTAACGGCCAAAAATCAGGATTTATCCAAAGCTAAGGACAAGGCAGAAGCAGCGAATCGGGCTAAAGCTATCTTCCTGGCATCCATGAGCCATGAATTGCGGACCCCATTAACGGCAATATTGGGGTTTTCTGAGCTGCTCCAAACCACTGGTCAGGTTGGTGAGGAGGAGCAGGAGTATATCAGCATCGTCCACCGCAGTGGTCAGCATCTGCTCAAGATGATCAACAGTATTTTGGAAGCATCTAAACTGGAAGCCGGTGCCCTTAGGCTGAATGAAGCTCCCTTCGACTTAAAGGGGCTCTTGGCTGATTTGCGCAAGATTGTAGAAGTGAAGCGAGTTGAGAAGTCTATTGAGTTGGTGATTGCCTTTGGGGAAACGGTGCCTCAATACATCATCACTGATGAGATTAAACTGCGGCGGGTCCTTCTGAATCTGCTCGACAATGCTATCAAGTTCACGGATTCAGGCCAAGTCTGGCTCAGGGTCAGTCGCCAAGACCCCGTTGAGGCGAGGACGTCTTTAGGATTACACCAAATCTCTGATAGCACTACTGTTGAAGGAATTTCAGACAACTTAGCCTTTGAGCACGGTCAGCCCTGCACCCTCTATTTTGAAGTTGAAGATACGGGGCATGGCATTCCCCCAGAAAACATCACCGGGCTCTTTCAACCCTTCGACAAAGTAGAAACTTGCAACCATATCCACGAGGGCATTGGTCTGGGGTTAACGATCAGTCAGCGGCTGGTCAATCTGCTGGGAGGTCAAATGACTGTTCAGAGTGAGGTGGGTAAGGGCAGTACCTTTAGCTTTGACGTTCAATCCTACTGTTAAGGGAGACGAGTCAAGGGGTGAGTTACCCCCTAAAGCACCTTAAAATCAGAGGGATTTCAGTACATGGGTAATACTACGGAGGGTTAAAACTGGCTATGGCAAAGCTCCGAAACCCTTGTATATCAGACTGGAGCAGTTTTTACAAAAAACCGAATCCGCACATATACGGAGACTTTTGTGGGACTTTATTCTCAGTCCCGTAATCCAACGATGGTTGCTAAGGGGGCAGATGGAGACAATGAATTCAGTTCTTGGAACAAAGTCGCTCTAACGCAAGGTAATTCAGAGAATTATGGCTACTTCGACCTCTTCCATTCGCTCTCGCGGCATGGAGCTGCTCATGGCCTACAAGCAAGAGCCCTCCATCAGTCTCCGCAACCGCCTCGTCCGTCTCAATGCCGGTCTAGTGCGGAAAATTGCTCACCGTATCAGCCATCAATGTTCAGAGCCCTATGAGGATCTAGAGCAAATTGGTTACTTGGGTCTGATCCGCGCCATTGAGCGGTTTAACCCTAGCCAAGGCTGCGCCTTTAGTTCCTTCGCTGTGCCTTACATCCGTGGTGAGATGCTACATTTCCTCCGCGATCGCGGCACTACGATTAAGATTCCCCGTCGCTGGCAGGATCTTCAGAAAGAATCTCAGAAGTGCCAGGGTGAACTAATTCGTCAATATGGCCGTCAACCCAGCGACCATGAGATGGCTGCGGCCCTTTCTGTCTCTGTGAAAGAATGGCGTGAGGTCAAGTTGGCCAACAAGAACCGTATGCCCTTGAGTCTGGATGCAACGGTCTGCCATCAGATTGACTCAAGCATTACCCTGGGTGATACCCTGCCGGACAATTACTACCAGTCCATGCAGGCTTTAGAAGAGGATCGTCAACAGCTCCAGCGGGCCATGGCTCAGTTGGAAGAGAAGACCCGCTCTGCAATTGAGTTTGTTTTCTTTAAAGGCATGTCCCGGAAGGAGGTGGCAGAACGCATCGGCGTCAGCCCCATGACGGTTACCCGCCGCATTCAGCGTGGGGTTGACCAGATGATTGAATTCCTTCAGCCTCAAACACTCCAAACCGAACCTTAGCTAGGGGTTTGGGGACGCATTAGCGTCTCTTACTAGCGACTACTTGCGTATAGGGTGCATTGCGAAGACACGGAGTTTTTCCTCCGTGTCTTTTTCGTTGGAGCCAGTATGCGGGGTAGCCCATCCGTTTCAGACGCTTCACTCTGATGCTGTGAGCACAAGCAAAGTGGGTCGCAAAACAGGATAATTTTTTAGGTGAAATGGGCAAGCATTACTCAACAAAGCCAGTATCTACCACGGCACCCGAATCTGGCACGTCTTGCTCTAGGGTCAGGGCCACCAGCACCACGGTAATATTGTCGCGACCGCCCCGCTGCTTAGCAGACTCAACCAGGGCCTTGACGGCGTTATCGCAAGCCCGAATCGATTTCATATGGGAGGTGATTAGGGCATCGGAAAGCTCTTCTGTAAGGCCATCGCTACAGAGCAAGAAGCGATCGCCCTCTTTCGTCTCAATGGCTTGAATATCAAGCCGACTCAGATCTGTTCGGCCCAAACATTGGGACAGCACATGACGCCAGGGATGGTTGCGAGCCTGATCGAGGGTGAGTTCCTTTTCCTTAACCGCCCTTGCAATCCAGGTGTGATCCTCAGTGATTTGGTGAAGCTTGGGACCCCGCAGACGATAGAGCCGTGAATCCCCCACATGGGCGCACCAGGGACTGTCATCCCCCTCCCGAAAGGTTAGCACCACGACCGTAGTGCCCATGTCTCCCCGTTCAGGATGTTGCGCCTGATCATTCAGAATGGCACGATTAGCCATCAGTAAGGCCCGCTGCAACAGTCGCTGGGTGGGTTCTGAGGACCCCCATTCTTTTTCTAAATAGTCTCGAATGGTGGTAGTGGCCAGACGGCTTGCCTCTTGTCCGCCAGCATGACCGCCCATGCCATCAGCAACAATAAAAAAGCGGCCCTGGCTATCGAGGTGATAGTCGTCCTGATTACTGGAGCGCAGTAGCCCTGGGTCAGTGATACCAGAGAAAACTCGCTTTAACATCCGTTGTCTCCCTTCGCCATTACGGTAGCCGATCGGCCCGTCCTAGCCGAAGCAACAGACGCACTAGGGCAATTCCTGACAGAGCAGCCAGAGCTGCAACTGCGATCGCTAACCACACATACTCATACACCAACAAAATAGTGGCTGACAGCATAAATGCGCCCACCAGTAGGGTGTAGTTGGTGGCCATATTAACGCCACCCACCCGCCGCAGAATGCGATCGGTCTCAATCGAGCGCACCCGGACGCGAATATCGCCCCGGTCGAGCTTGTCAAGGGTGTCTTCTAAGCGACGGGGCAAGCCAAAAGCCGTGCTGCCCACCTGGGCCGCTTGACGACTGAGTTCGCCCAGCAGAGTATCTCCGGGATTAGATGAGTTGCCGTTAGCCATAAGCTGTGCTGCAAAAGGTTTCGCTGCTTCCATAAAGTTGAAATCTGGGTCCAGCCCCTTACCAACCCCTTCCAGGGTTGAAAACGCCCGCATCACAAAGGTGAAGGTCGCCGGGAATCGAAAAGGTTGATCGTATGCAATCTCATACAAGTCATCACTGATGGCACTCACAGACTGCTCCTCAAAGGGTTGGTCCATGAAATTATCCAGAATGTACTGGATAGAACGCCGCACCGGCCCCATATCATCAACCGCTTCTAAAGCGCCCAAATCAACCAGGGAAGTTACTACCATATCAGCATCCCGCTGAGCCACCCCCATAAAGGTGATCATCAGACGCTCTCGGGTCACCGTTTGGACCTGGCCCATCATGCCAAAGTCATAGAAAATCAGCGTCCCTTCTGGGCTAACGGCGATGTTGCCAGGGTGAGGATCAGCGTGGAAAAAGCCGTCGTTCAGCAGTTGATGTAAATACGCCTTTGCCCCTAAATGCGCGAGGCGCTTTCGATCTAGTCCCGCCGCCTCTAAGGCGTCATAATGGCTAATCTTGATACCTGGCAAATATTCCAGCGTCAAGACTCGGGGTGAGGTATAGCGCCAGTACACCCTGGGTGCACAGACCCAGTTTTCAGAACGAAAATTACGCCGGAAGGTATCCGCATTGCGTCCTTCATTCAGATAGTCAATTTCTTCCCAAAGGATGCGGCAGCACTCTTCGTAGATGCCCAGCCAATCTCGCCCCCGCCCCCAGTCTGGGTGACGCTGAAAATACTGGGCAATGCCCTTCAGAATAGATAAGTCAATTTCAAACAGCTTGCGCAGCCCGGGGCGCTGAATCTTAACCACCACCTCTTCACCTGAGCGGAGCTGAGCCCGATGAACTTGCCCCAAGCTGGCTGCAGCCAAGGGGATGGGGTCGAAGGAGTGGAACAGTTCAGAAACGGGCCGACCGAGATCCGTCTCAACAATGCTCTGGACCTGCTCGAAGCTAAACGCCGGCACCCGGTCTTGCAGCTTTGAGAGCTCCTCAACATATTCGGTTGGGAACAAATCGGCGCGGGGCGAGAATAGCTGCCCCACCTTGATAAAGGTCGGCCCCAGATCCAGCAGAGTTTCTCGAATCCAGATGGCCTGACGGCGGCGGCGGCGGGCCTGTTTTTCTGGGGTCAGAGCGCCGCTGTCGTAGCTCCAGCGCTTGCCGTAGAGCCACCGGGCTCCGAGCAAGCGTAAGACAAAGGACCAAATATCCGCGAAGCGCCGCGACCGAGAATAGCGGGGGCGGCTCCAACGGTAGGCACTGTCGCTAGGTAAAATTCGGGGAGACTTTGCCTGCTCAGGAATCGTAATCAACGCATCTGTGTGGGAGGGCAAGAACTCAGTCTCTGAAGCCGACGAAGATTGCATCTGCGCGGAGGGGTCAGCAGCGATCGCTGCTGAGTGCAAAGACGAAGAATCCTTAGAAACAGCAGCCACTCCAGCTCCTAAACCACTACAGGGAACGAAAATCGAAGGTCAGACAGTTGCCTCTGGTTCAGGCCGAAGCACGATAGTGCTGTAATGCTGCACGCACTTGAGCCACTTCGGCTCGCAAGGCATCAATGGTGGCCTGCAAATCGGGCAAGGGCTCACCTGTGCTGGCCGTAGAGGCCGCAGTGGTTTGAGCAGTCGCTTCCTCATGTTGGGCGCGGGCAATCACATCATCTGCAAAACGCCGCAGGCTGTCACGCTGCTCTGCATCAAACTTACCTAAATTGCTCAATGCATCGGTCATGACCTGCTCTGCCTGTTCACTGACCGCAGCGGCTAACGCTCGGCCCACGAAAAAGGCATGCACCATCGGGTTACTCATGACTTATCACATTTCTTAAACCACATGTTGAGAATTATAACCTGTTGCTCCAGTCCTAATACGTAGCTAGCAGGACTGGAGCAAACGTTCGGCCTTAAGACTCCGCCGTAGAGAGGTCTGAAGACGTCGGGGCGGGCGCAGCCTCAGGTGGGGCAGGCTCAGGAGAAATTATGGCTGGGGCGGGCTCTGCCATTGAGGGTTCAGTCTCGGGTATCTCCTCAGGCGCGATGGCCTCTGGCAATGGCGAAACAGGTGGCGAGGAAGAAGGCACCCCGTCTTGAGGGCGCTCTAAAGGGCGGGGCGTCAAAGCTGGGTTGGTTCCAGGGACTGACTCACGCCAGGGTCGAACCGGAGCACTGGGGGTTTCCCAGTCATCGAAAGGAGCAGCCCAGCGATCAGGAATACCGTCCAAATAGTCAGATTGAATCAAAACCCTCTCCTGGGGCAGTGGAACTAAGCCGCTATCTTGGGGCAATTCTTGAGGCTGCCAGCGTTCTCCTGAACGCGGCTCTGTCCGTTCACGACGTTGCTCAGGGCTATCCCCAGACCAGTTCGACAAAGCGGGAAAACCTTGATCCGGGCTAAATCTCGCAGTTTCTGAGGTCGTGGAGCTCGGAGCAAACCGCCACGCCATACCCGCACCACTACCGGCCAAGGCCGCAATCAAAGCCGTTAGGGTCAGCGCCCATCCAGGGGAGGACAACAGCGAACCCTTGCGATTAGAGGCCCATTCAGAGTTAAACCGTTCAGGCTGGGAGTGCATCAGGCAATCATTCTTAGCAGGTAACGGTAGAGACTGCAGCCATGTCGTTAAGGTTGCAGGTAACTCTACCCTAGGGGTCGGTGACGCATTTAATCCTAACTGAATCCCTTCTAAAAGCTGAGGGCTAACATGGGGCAATTGCTGCCTTAGCTCAGGCCCCGCCGGAGCAGGAGAAATTTGACCCGATAAAAATTGCCACAGCAGCGTGGCCAAATCCTTCTGGGGGTTAAAGTCTTCGTCCAATTTCGCTGCTGATTCCAGCGTTCGATTGCCCAACCAACCGGTTAGTACGAGGGGCGAGTCTAGATCGCACCACCAGATGTGATTAGGTGAGAGGGGAATTTGATTGATGCCTTGAGCCATTAGCCAGATGAGACCCTCGCTAGCCTGGCGTAGCTTAGTTAAGGCCTGCTTCACCGTCAGAGGGCCGCTATACCGAGCGCGATGAGACCAAGGTTGACCCACCTCAGGGACCATGACCCAGTACTGGCTCTGATCTTCGATAAAGGTATCTAAGACCCCGGTTAAGCAAGGGGGGGGTGCGTCAGGAGCCTGCAAATCCTCAGTCAGGTTAATGGCAGTCACTGCCAGGGGGCCTGACTTCAGGGATCGAGCCTGGATATAAACAGGGCGATCCCCGCAGGTTCCCCAATACAATTCCCCGTCTTCCGCGCTTTCGAGGAGCGCGTCGATTACGTAGCTGTTGTGGTGAAGCGTTGTGCCAGGAGACAGCAACATAGGCGATAACGTTTAAAGCTTGCGGGGCCAAAACTGACTCAATTTAACCTTTTACAGCATCTACTTGCCGATCAGAAAAGGAGGGCTAGGCCAGGGGATAGTGCTTTTGGAGAAAGGCCTTAGCGTCAGTTTGACTGTAGATTTCCCCATCTAGGGTAGCAGCCAGCAGATGGTCCAAGATTGCTCGGTATTGGGGACCCGGTTCATATCCCAATTGTCGCAAGTCGTGCCCATTCAGCGGTGCTGCCACTTGGGTCCATTCTCTCAAGTACTGCCAAATCCAGGGGCCTAGAGATTGGGGATGGCGGCCTCCCATCAAAATTAGTAGGCCCAGATCGTACTGGCGCAACCGTTGAAACCAAGCACTGGGTGGGTCGGACTGGCCCAAAGCTGCACTGAGGTTGTCTTCGGCCTCAGCCAACTGCCCGAGGCGATCGCAACTCGCCTGGGGCAGTTGCAAATTTTGCGCCACGGCTTGGCGATCTGCCGGGGCGATCGCCGCCAAAATCACCTCCAATCGGGTTTGCCAAGGGGTTAAGGCTTGCAGTAAATCAATCCGCGCCAGCCAGCGACTCACCCGACGGATCTGAGCCCAGAGGATGCTTGTCACCGTCAAGTCAGGGTGCAGGCAAACTAATGCCCCCAGGCGATCGAGTAAGTGCAGCGCGGGCTGCCAATAGGGGGCCGCCAAAATGTACTTCAGCTCAGTTTTAAGGCGCGTTTGCAGCGCCGGTAGCCGCACCATATCCCGCTGGAGTTGGGTATAAATGCCGCTATTGATGGCATAGCGGATGAAGCTTTCGGTCTGGGGGTCTAGGGTGAAGCCCAAGCGCACAGCAAACCGGACCGCCCGATAAATCCGGGTGGGGTCTTCGATAAAGCTGTTGGCATGGAGAACCCGCACCTGACGGTGCTGCAAATCCAGGTGCCCTCCAAAAAAGTCCAGCAGTTGGCCGGATTGGGGCTCCGTCAGGCGCAGCGCCATGGCATTGATGGTGAAGTCCCGGCGATACAAGTCCTGCTGAATGGAACTGGCTTCAACCTCTGGATTCGCGGCAGGGTAGGGATAAAACTCAGTACGGGCCGTCGCAATATCGACCATCCAGGCAGCGGCTGGATCCGACTCTAGATGCCAAACTAAAGCAGCGGTTTGGAAGCGGCCATAGATTTGTAGCCCAACCTTTGGGTAAGCCGTCTGCACGGCTTGGGCCAAGACAACGCCAGCGCCCATTTCTAGAGATTGATGGGCACTATCAACCACCAAATCAATATCAGATAGGGTCACCGCTCCTGGCCCCGAATGCAGCAGCAAGTCGCGCACGCCGCCCCCAACTAAATACAGCTGCCAGCCCTGGGCTGCAGCCGTTTGGGTAATAATTTGCATGGCCTCCCAAAGGGTGGGGGGAAGCCGTTGTTTGAGCAGCGTCAGCAATGGCGCTCCAGGCAGCAAAGGAGACGCGTCAGCACCCTCAACGGCCCTATCAGCCCCCTGAATTGGGTCCGTCGACAAACGCGCATGGCGCTGACGCAGCACATCCGTGCGGGTCACCATTCCCAGCAGGGCTGAATCGGCCATGACCGGTAACCGCCCAATGTCATGGGTCACCATCAGAGCTTCAATCTCCCTGATGGGGGTTTCGGGGGTAATCGTTTTTACATCAGTGGACATGTAGCCCTTGACCGGGGCATGGCCAAAGCCATGGTGTAGCGCTAGGTCAATATCTCGCCGTGAGATGATCCCGACCAGTTGCCCAGCCTTATTCACAACGGACAACCCCGAATGGCCATATCGCAGCAGTAGGCGCTGCGCGGTCTCAATCAGAGTTTTAGGACGAATTGTCCGTACCGGTGCGGACATAATCACTCGGGCGGTTGGCGGCACCGGGATCTGTCGTCGCACTTGATCTAAGACTTGGCCCAGCACCGCTTCAGGCTCATCGGTTGTTACGGAAGCCGCTGCGGCGCTGGCATGGCCACCCCCACCCCAGGGGGCAAAGATCTGTTGCCAACTCACCCCTGTTTGATTGGCAGTCGCCATCACTCGACCTTGGGCGCGACCAATCAGCGTCAGTTTTTGAGGGGATGAATCTTTGGCCGTATAGGTCGCCGCCAATAGCAAAAGGTCGCAGCCCATCAGTCCCATCAGGCGATCGCACAGCCCCGACAACCCTGGGACATACCCTTCGGTTGGCAACAGCACCCAGCCCAGAGTGTAACCATGGTGGGTTTCGCGATGGAGTTGGGCGATCGCCGTCTCCAAAAGGTCTTGTAAAGGCAGAGACAAAACCGGCTCCACAAACTCTGCAATGGCTGGCTGGTTAACGCCTTGGGCCATGAGCCAGGTCAAAGCATGGGCGTCCCTGGGTGTGGTGCGCTCAAACGTGAGGGACCCCGTATCCCCATGAATCCCTAGGGCCATTACCGTGGCTTCGGCGCGGGTCGGAATTCGGTTGTGCTGCTGTAATTGCTCGACGATTAACGTGGTCGCAGCCCCTACGGACTCAACCTGACGATAGGTGGCAGCGATATTTCCAAGCGACGCATGGTGATCATAGAGTCGGATCTCACCGCCGCGATCGCCCACTTGGTCGAGCCATGGGGCCACAGGCCCCAACCGGTCTTGATGTTGGGTATCGACCACCGTGAGCGATTTCACCTGCTCAACCACCACCGCACGGCGCTCAATCAGGGAGTATTGATCGCGGTATAGCGCCAAAAAACGATAGACCGTGGGATGGCATCCCCCTGCTAAGACGATGCGGGTACCCGGTTGAAGGCAAGTAATGCCCACAGCCGCCCCCAAGGTATCGAAGTCTGCCGTGGTGTGGCAGAGAACCAAATCCATGGCGTACCTCAGGTGTACCTACAAGACTGAAGTTAGATAGTTGCCCCAATCACGAATACCGCGAATGGCGCTTACCTCTACGATACGAATCTTTTTGAAAGCGATCGTATTTCTGATAGCTTACTAGATAGATTTAAATGGCTCAGAATGAGCTTCACTAGGTCTGGCGAATACTGGTATTCGGTCGCTGTGTTGGGAGAACAATCAATAGTATGCTTACAATTTTGTTCCAGTTAGCTTTGTTTGTATTAGTGCTGCTGTCCTTCGCGATGGTAGTTGGCGTGCCAGTTGCCTACGCCTCTCCTCAAAACTGGGAGCAATCTAAGCGGCTCATCTTTTTAGGCTCTATCGCCTGGGGCGTCTTAGTTGTCGTTGTGGGCAGCTTGAATTATCTAGTTGCGTAACGACTCGCATAACAACTCAAATCTATGGCCGTTTTTGAAGGCACCTTTGTTCAGAACAAACCGCTGCGTTTTGCCATCGTGATCGGTCGGTTTAATGACCTGGTTACTGAAAAGCTACTGGCAGGATGCCAGGATGGCCTTAAGCGCCACGGTATTAATATCGATCCCCACGGCGATCAGGTTGATTATGCCTGGGTTCCGGGTTGTTTCGAACTTTCTATGGTGGCTCGTCAGCTGGCCCTAACGGGCCGTTATCACGCCATCATCTGTTTAGGGGCTGTTATCCGTGGGCAAACGCCTCACTTTGATTATGTCGCCTCTGAAGCCGCTAAGGGCGTTGCTGCGGCTAGCTTCCAAACCGGCATTCCGATCGTGTTTGGCGTCCTGACAACAGATTCAATGCAGCAAGCTTTAGAGCGAGCTGGGATCAAAAGCAACCTGGGATGGAGCTATGCTACGGCAGCTCTAGAAATGGCCAGCTTGATGGATAGCATCCAGGCGGTTATGCCAGTCAAGACATTGCCTGAGCCATTTTCCGTGGCCAACACACCTTCTTTACCGGCACCATAGGAATGACGGCAGGTTACCCAGCAAGCTAAAGTCTTTGGTACGCAAAACCAAGTTGACACAGGCTCCGTTTTTCTGGGATATTAACAAAGGTCAGAAATATAAGTTTGCGGGTATAGCTCAGTGGTAGAGCGTCACCTTGCCAAGGTGAATGTCGCGCGTTCGAATCGCGTTACCCGCTTTTAGCGTAACTTTTTTGCTCTGCTGCGTTGTCTTGTTTATCAAGAGTCACGTCGGTTAAGGTGTCAGTAGCCCGACTCGATTTGATATAAAGCTACCGCTCAACCCTGCGAGGTTTCCGTGCAGCCTCAGAGAGCGCGAATTAAAGCACAAAATATTGATCTACAGGCGGCCTATCCTTGCCCTTGTGGCCGACAGGGGCGTTTGTCACCGATTGCATTAACTGAAGCCCTTGGCTGCAACGATTGCCAACGGATTTTTGTGACCCAGCAGTCAGGGCAGCGCTTGGCCCCGTTGGCTAGCCATGCCCCAGAGCAACGGATGTGGTACTGGACCGGACAGCAGTGGCGTCTAGATCGGGCCTCACTTCAACGGCGTTATCTCATCTTGAGCATGATATTGCTCGTTCTGAGCTTACTGCTTATCTTTGTGGTCTGGCGATATGTTCCGGTGAGCATTCGTTCCTTACTTCGGTTATTGGCTGCTATGGTCTTGATGGCTACGGTCCTGTGTGGGGCTTGGCTGGCCTATCGCCCCTAGTGTTTTCTGGGATGGCGTTGAAGGTAAGCCTTCAGCGCCATCCCAGCAAAGGCTACTAAGTTTATGGAATCTTCTGATGTAATGCTGTGCGTGCAGTCTTTGAGTGAACTTGATGTTGCGATCGCCCATGGTCGCTCAGCCGCCCAATCCTTGCGGCAGTTGACCCATTGGGAAAAGACTTTACATGATTTGGCTGACGCCTTAGACCATGCTCAGGATGATGTCTTAGAGGCCAACACCCTTGACCTAGAGGCTTGTCTAGACATGGCCGTCCCTGAACGGATCATTGACTGGCTGAAGCTCAATCCAGAGCGGTTATGTGCTGCTACTACCAGCTTGCGACGCTTAGCCCATTTGGGCGTTGTTGTTCAACCTCCAGGGATACATCCTATGATGTCGGCCACTGGCAGAGAGCAATGGGAACCGTTAGGGGTCGTGGCTTTGGTATACGAGGCCCTGCCCGAACTGGCTATTTTTGCCACTGGGATGTGCTTACTCACAGGCAATAGTCTGATTTTGAAAGGGGGCAACGAAGCCAGTCAAACCAATCAGGCGAGCGCCCAAGTACTCTATGAAACCATCGCCAACTCTCCTCTGCCAGAAGATATCATCCAAGCCATCTCAACCAGTGAGGGAGAGCCCACTCGCCGATGGCTGATGCAGAGTACCGCCATCGATCTGATTATTCCCTATGGTCGAGCGAGCCTGGTTCAGCAGGTTCAAAGAGAGGCTCTATCCCCGGTTTTGCCCACCGCGATCAGCAACTGCCACCTGTATTGGGCTGCCTCAGGCGATGAGCACATCGTTGCCCAAGTGATTACAGAGAGTCATCGGGGCGTGCCTGATCCGGTTAATGGGATCGAAACAGTCCTCGTTGACGCCCATATTTCAACCCCCTCCCTCCTAGAGCTGCTGAGGGTTTTGCGAGAAGCCGGTTTCGTTTGCCACCAGGATGGTAGCCTCGACGCGGCAGGCTACTTAGAGGCGATCAATCCCCAAACCTGGTCCCCTGGGAAAACACCCAAAACGGTTCATTTCCGTCAGGTTCCTGATCTGAAGACAGCCGTTGTGGTCATTAATCAGCAGAGCAGCGGCCATGCAGACTGCCTGATAACAGAGTCCTACCGGGACAGTCAGGACTTCATTCAAACCGTTCGCAGTGCCAATACTTATATCAACGCCTCTCCCCGATTTAATCGCAGCCCCGCCCAAATTAGCCAAATTGCCCTGGGCATGACAGCCCAACGGGGGCTCTATGGGGGTCGCGTCGGACTTAGTAGCCTTTTAGCCACAAAAGCCGTCCATCTTGCTTAAACAGCAAAAGGCGCTCGACTTGAGCGCCTTTTGCTGTTGGATTAGGATTTCCTAGAACTTTCTAATTCCTGCGCCTATTCTCCTGGGCCTAACGGTATCCAGCGCGTTAATCCGTGACCACTTTCACCTTGCGAGCCAGACCCAACATTTGTAAAAGGCGAATATGCAGCCAGGTAATATCAATCTCCCACCATTTGAGACCATGGCGAGCAGAATGCTGATAAGCATGGTGGTTGTTGTGCCAGCCCTCGCCGTAGGTGAGCACTGCGACCCACCAGCAGTTGGTTGACGCATCTTTTGTCTGGTGGCTGCGATAGCCAAATTTATGGGTGGCGCTGTTAACAAGCCAGGTGCAGTGATAAACCACGACCAGCCGCACAAATATGCCCCAAACCACAAAAGGCCAGCCCCCCAAGAAATACAGGGCTATGGCCAAAGGAAACTGAAGGAAAAGGAAGTATTTGTTAAAAAAGCGATAGACCGGGTCATTGGCAATGTCGCGGGTAAACCTTGGTGTTTCTGCCTGGGTTGGAACCTTATGAAAGATCCAGCCCATATGGCTCCACCAAAATCCTTTGCCGGAATTGTGGTGATCAGAGACTTGATCTGAAAAACGATGGTGGTGACGATGGAGACCAATCCACTCAATTGGCCCATGTTGGCAAGACAGGCTACCGCAGAATACAAAAAAGTACTCCAGCCATTTCGGAACCTCAAAGCTACGGTGTGCAATCAGGCGATGCCATCCTAATGTGATTCCCAAGCAACCGGTAAACCAATGCAGTACCAGCGCCACAACCACGGCGGCCCAGGTGGTATTTCCAGGGATAAAGGCCAATAGAGCCAATAGATGAATCAGCACCATAAATATGGATGTGGGCCAATTGATCTCTAGCTTGGGAGATGTTTGTGTTGCAACAGTCATGCGAAACTTCTCTATATCGTGATGGACAGATAGACGTAAATCCGAGGAACAATGGGGCCGCCACCTCAAGCGGAATCAGTGGGTATAACTAGCATGGAAAGCTCGAAATCGCTTCAAATTTCTGAGAAAATACTTTTTCCGATCTTTTATGGAATTGACGCCCAGGTCAAGGTCAACTTATCGCGAGTCTTAGGGGCTTTTCGGCAGTTTCGGGTGGGAAGCCATCATTTTTCAGGGGTTTCTGGGTATGGTCATAGTGATTTAGGGCGTGACACGCTGGATCAGGTGTTTGCAGCGGCAATGGGGGCCGAAGCGGCAGCGGTCCGGATTCAGATTGTCTCTGGCGCCCAAGCGATTACCTGCGCTTTGTTTGGCGTCTTGCGGCCAGGGGATGAACTGCTGGCGATAGCGGGTTCCCCCTACGACGCTTTAGAAGAAGTGATTGGGCTCCGCGGACAGGGGCAAGGCTCTCTGGCCGACTTTGGCATCACATATCGAGAATTGCCTTTGGCCGTCCACGGGGAGATTGATTGGTCGGCTTTGGGCACAGCGATCAAGCCCAATACCCGAATGGTGCTGATTCAGCGCTCCTGTGGCTATAGCTGGCGCACCAGCCTCACCATTGAAACGATCGAAAAGATCATTACCTTGGTTAAGGCTCAGAATGCCGACACCGTTTGCTTTATAGATAACTGCTACGGCGAATTTGTTGAAACTCGCGAGCCCACCATGGTGGGAGCCGATTTGATCGCAGGCTCCTTGATCAAAAATCCTGGGGGCACGATCGCACCCACCGGGGGCTATGTAGCCGGACGGGCTGATCTGGTGGAAGCCGCCACCTGCCGATTGACGGCACCGGGAATTGGCAGCAGTGGTGGATCAAGTTTGCAAAATAATCGCCTCCTTTTTCAAGGGTTATTTTTAGCCCCCCAGATGGTGGGGGAAGCATTGAAAGGCAACTATTTAATTGCCAAGACGCTCAGTAATCTGGGCTATCCTACAAATCCGGCCCCTGATACATGCCAACGGGATGTGATTCAAGCCATCCAGCTCGGAACCCCAGATAAGTTGGTTGCCTTTTGCAAGGCCATTCAAAGCCACTCTCCCGTAGAAGCCTACTTAGAACCCGTGCCCGCTGCAATGCCGGGGTATGACAGTGAGCTGGTGATGGCAGGGGGGACGTTTATTGACGGCAGCACCTCTGAACTCTCTGCTGATGGCCCCCTGAGAGAGCCTTATATTGTCTATTGCCAGGGCGGAACCCATTGGACCCATGTAGCCCTAGCCCTAGAAGCAGCGATCGCTGCGATCGGGCCAAGCAGCAATCATTTCACGGGTAAAAACGTGAAGGGCGCCGCCTCAATCTGAACAACTGCTGGGACAATCACAAAGAATTGCCCCAACAGCCTCAATCTCAAAACGGAGCGCGCTCTAGATCTTCAAAGCGCTGATAGACCTGCTCAGGGTGGTAAAGGTGGCAGTTACGGATAATTCGCTTCATTAATGCCCAAGAGAAGACTTCTTGTCGCAAATAAGGCCCCCACTGACGTTTGATGTGGCGGTGAGCCGCTCGCAAGTTATAAGACGGAATCCCCACAGAGAGGTGGTGGGGAATATGGACGTTAATGTCATGGCAAAGAATTTCGACCCAGCGGGGGTAGTCACAATGGACGGTGCCAGACAGTTGGGCTTCAGCCGCGCTCCAAGTTTCAGTCGGTCGGAAGGGAATCTCAGGATCAGTATGGTGGACCAAAGTAAAGGTACTCATCCAGAAGTGGTAGACCAGCCAGGGCATCAGCCAAAACTTCACAAAGCCCCAAATCCCAGTGGTCAGAATCAGGGTCGGGAAGGCGATGGCCGCAAACACAATCACCACAGCCGCCGAGGTTTTAACCTTATTGCGATCGCGAGGGGCAACATTAGCCGGATTAAAGTGCAGCATCGACCAATGCACAATCGAAGCGAGCCACCAAAAAGAACCCCGCATCATCCGATAGCCCAACTGTATGGGTGCAGGCATGTGCAGATAATGGGCCGCCTCCCAAGCAAACCAAGCGTTATCTTCGCCTTGCTCGTTGGTATGACGGTGATGGTGGTCATGGAGCAACCGCCAACTGTGGAACGGATAAATCAACGGCAGGAAGAAAAAATGACCCACCCAGTCATTGACCCAGCGACGCTTTGCAAAGGAACGATGGCCGCAGTCGTGGCCGATCACAAACCAGCCCGTCAGCGCAGTTCCCGTAAAAATCCAGGCAATGGGCAGTAGAAACCAAGGGGAGTAAGCGATCGCAACATAGCCTATGGCTGCAGCCGCAATGCTCATTAGGGCCTGTCCCCATGCCTTGCGCCGATCTTTTTGGAAATAGGCTGCGGGCAGCGTCTTGAGAATCTCCCTCATGGAGATATCGCGAACGGGGGTGAGTTCCCCTTCAATCAAACGGTCAGTCGTTACAGTCATGGATGGGTGTTAACTCCATACAAAAAATGGGGAGCAGTTTTTGGCGCACGCGAAGCACCCCTCCCACTGCCCATAGGCCCTAACCGGCACGCATAGCGGGTGACGAAGGCACTGTTTAGAGACAACCGGAGTAATGCCGAAAGGCTCTATCGTATTTTTGCCAGATGAAAGACCTTAACAAACCTTTGCATTCTACTACGACAAGGACCATTGAGTGATCCCAAAAGCTACTGACGCCTGAGTTCGGAGCCTTCCTGGTAGGATCGATAAGGCCTTTCGAGAAATTACGGCTACCGCTATGTTGACCATTGCGCTGCCCAAAGGGGCGTTACTTAAGGACAGTATTCGCCTCTTTCAGGCTGTTGGACTCGATTTCAGCGGGTTCCTCGATGCCACGAATCGCCAGCTTCAAATCCCTGCAGTGACCGGGGAAGCCCAGGCGTTACTGGTACGTGCTCAGGATGTTCCGGTTTATGTGGAATACGGCCAAGCGCAGTTGGGCATTGTCGGCTATGACGTTCTCAAAGAGAAACAACCAGATGTGGCCCAGTTGGCAGATTTGGGGTTTGGCCATTGTCGAATGTCGGTCGCGGTCAAAGCTGATAGTCCTTACCGCTCTGCTTTAGACTTCCCGCCCCACAGTCGGGTGGCCTCGAAGTTTGTGAATTGCGCCCGAGACTACTTTCAGGAAATTGATTTACCAGTCGAACTGGTGCCCCTCTATGGATCCGTGGAATTGGGACCCATTACCGGTATGTCAGAGGCGATCGTCGATTTGGTTTCTACAGGGCGAACGCTCAAGGAAAATAACCTAGTGGAGCTAGAAGTGCTCTATCAGAGCACGGCCCGCCTGATTGCCCATCCGATTAGTTATCGCATCGGTGCAGACCATATTGGGCCTTGGATTGAAAAATTGAGATCGCACGCCCTAGCGACAACGGTTTCCTAGTTTTAATGAATGACAGCCCTTAGGCCTGCCAGGCTGTTTGAAAAGTTCTCTAGATCTCGTTTCGCGACATATATTGGCCAAAATAGGCAACGGTAGCATTAGGGCTGCAGCCAATCCTACTGATGGGCTCCAGTGTTGTTCAAGACTACCCCCTTTCAAACACCCTATAAGTACCATTGAGCTAAATAACAGGGGGCTGGCGATATGGTTCGACTCAAGGTCAAAGGCAAAAAAAGCATCGCTGCCCAAATCGAAGATATTTCGGGTCGTATTACTAAAATCAGCCCCAGTCGCTATTCGGTTTGGCTGATAGAAAAGCTCATGGATGACGTGGAACAGGCACGCAACGATATTCTTGGGCAGCTCAAGGCCATTGAGCAAAAAGTTATGGTCGATATTTCTGAGGGAAATACAGGCAACATTGAGGAGGTTCAATTCCAAGTCAAACAACTTAAAAGACGTGATCAATCCCTGCAAGAGGAATATCAAAGACTCTTTAACTATCGACAAGCCAAAATTCTCAGAGATCGGATCACTCAAAAAATCGGTGGCACGTTCAACTATCAACTCAAGGAGGCGTTGATCACCCTACTCGTTATCTTTGTCCTCATTTTGATGGCCTATGAGTACTTTCACCCAGAGCTGTCGGATCAAACCCTGCAAATCTTTTTTTGGATAGACGCAAGCTGCTGCACCTTTTTCCTGACCAACTTTTTCTTTGAGCTGAGTCTGGCAGACTCTAAGGCATGGTTTTGGAAGCGATATTGCGTTGACTTCATTACCTCAATTCCAATTCCGATTGCTCGGGGGCTACGCATTTTTCGAGGACTTCGAATTGTTCGCTTGCTGCGCTTTGTGCGTTTCTTAAGGCTACTTCGACTATTGCGAATCCTACTCTTCTTTTGGCGAGGACTCGATCATCTGGCCCAGATGTTCAATGTTCGACTGATGCGGAAATCATTGATGTATGTTTGCATCAGTCTAGTGGCTGGCGCGATCGCCTTTCAGTTTTTTGAAGGCACTGGAAGCCCCATAGATCAGAAGGGCGTAATTGCTAGCTTGTGGTGGAGCTTTACGACCGTTGTCACGGGAGGGTTTGCCGATATTCATAACCCAGTTACCATGGGCGGCAAAATCTTGACTGTTATTCTCGTCATCCTCGGCATGGTAATTATCGGTATCTTTACCGCCACCTTGACCAGCGTCATGGTGGGTGAAGAGGACGATCTGGAACAACTCCGTCTCGAAATCAACGAACATTTTGAACAGCTGATCCAGCGGATTGAGCGGATTGAGTGCAGGATGAATCGAACCGATAATGTCGAAGATCATCGAACCTAGGGCGTGTGGACAATCAGCAGCAAAACCCTTGCAGGGTGACATTGCCACGCCCGCCCTGCCAAACCAAACTAGGGGCTGAAACCACCTTGTGGTCAGGCATCTGATTTTGATTGTCCACACGCCCTAGTGGCAGAAGCCAGGTCAATGATGCACCTTAGCAATCCAACGTGGTCTCTCTTTCCCACGGAGTGATTTGGGCGGTATAGCGCTGCCAGTCTTGATGTTTGAGCTTCAGGTAAGAGGCAACAAAATCACCTCCCATGGCCTCAGGCAAGACTGGGTTTTGCTCTAAATGATGGAGCGCATCCAGCAAGCTCAAGGGCAACGTTTTGACAGTGCCAGCAGGCAGTGGGTCTACATACATATTGTTGTCGTGGCGGGGGCCTGGATCGCGCTGCTCAGCCATGCCGTCGAGCCCTGCCGCAATCAGAGCTGCAGGCAAGAGATAAGGATTTGCCGCCCCATCTGCCAGACGAAATTCAAACCTTCCCCCCTCTGGAATACGAATGGTGGGGGTGCGGTTGTTGCCGCTGTAGCTGACGGTATTGGGTGACCAGGTGGCTCCTGAAGCCGTGACGGGGGCATTCAGGCGTTTGTAAGAGTTGACCACTGGATTACTGAAGGCACAGAGGGCCTCAGCAGAATGCAGCACACCCGCAATAAACTGATAGGCCAAGGATGACAGGCCCAGTTCCCCTTCTTCATCCAGGAACTGATTTTTGGTGCCGTCTAGATCCCACACCGATAGGTGAGTGTGGCAGCCGTTGCCGGTCAGATCAGAAAAAGGCTTGGGCATGAAGGTGGCCCGAAACCCGTGATTCTCCGCCACGCTTTTGACCATGTATTTAAAGAAGGCATGGCGATCTGCGGTGATCAGCGCATCGTCATAGGTCCAGTTCATTTCAAACTGGCCATTGGCGTCTTCGTGGTCGTTTTGGTAAGGGGCCCACCCCAGGGACAGCATGCCGTCGCAGATTTCGCTAATCACCTCGAAGCGACGCATCAGCGCTTGCTGGTCATAGCAGGGTTTGGATTGAAGGTCGCGATCGTCGGAAATCGCGAGCCCCTCTGGCTGCAGCAAGAAATATTCGCATTCCACCCCAGTGCGAACCCGATACCCCTTTTCCTTGGCTTGAGCCAGCACCTGCTTGAGCACTACGCGCGGGGTTTGGGCGATGATTTCCCCCTCTGGGGTGTAGAGATCGCAGGGCATCCAGGCGACTTCCGGCCGCCACGGCAGTTGAAACAGGCTGTTGGGGTCAGGTACCCCCAGCACATCTGGGTCAGCGGGGGTCATGTCCATCCAGGCGGCAAACCCAGCAAACCCGGCCCCACTATCGGCAATGTCGTTGACGCTACGGGCTGGCACCAGCTTGGAACGCTGCACCCCAAACAGGTCGGTAAAGGAAAACAGAAAATAGCGAATGCCTTTGTCGCGGGCGATCTCAGAAAGGGGTTTAGCCATGGGGTAGATGTAACGCTAGGGTTGATCGTGGAGCAAATCCTGAATTGCCTTTTGGATAAAGGCCGCATCGTCAGGATTTTGATAAGGGTTTCCGGCCCGATGGCCCCAAATCGAAGGGATTTCTTGATATAGACTCCGGGGAATAAGGGTGGCTTCGGCAGCACAGTCTGCCGGGGTAAAGTACAGGTCGGTCTCAGCAGGCATGACCAGGGTGCGGGCCTGGATGGACTGCAAGGCCAGGGTATAGTCCTTTTGGTAAATGGGGTTGTCGCTCACATCACAGCGCAACCAGGTGTCGATCATGGCTAAGAGGTTGTGGGGGTCGCGCTTGCGGTAACTGGCCTCCCAGGCCAGCTGCAGATAATCTTCCAAGGTCGGATAGCCTAAGGGCTGATAAAGCTTCTGTCGATAAAAGGCTTGAGAGGCAGCCCAACTGGCGTAGATATGGGCAAAGGCTCGAAAGCCGCGATCGGGCATGGCCTCAAATCGTTGGCCATTCCAGCCGGGGTCGGCGGTAAGGGCCGATCGCAAACTCTGCAAGAACACGTGGTTATGGTCTGTGGTGCGGGTGGTGCCGCAGAGGGCGGCAATGCGCTCGACCCGAGCTGGATACAGGGCTCCCCAGTGATAGGCCTGTTGAGCCCCCATGGACCAGCCGTATACCAGCGCCAATTGGTCAATCCCAAACACCTCTCGCAGCAGGGCATCCTGGGCGCGCACATTGTCCCAATGGGTAAACCAAAAGCCGCTTTCGGCTAGACCGCAGGCGGGGTCAGTGCTGGGGGAGCTAGAGAGGCCATTGCCAAACATATTGGCAATGACGATAAACCATTGGCTGGGGTCCAAGATGCGATCGCCCCCAATCAGCCAGTCAATATCCGTATGCTGAGCCCCGTAGGAGGTGGGATACAGAATCACATTGCGGCGATCATCCGCTAGGGTGCCATAGGTTTGATAGACCACCTGGGCCTCCGGCAAAGCCGCACCGCATTGCAGCTCAAAGTCTTTTAATTTAAAGCAGCCAGGGGATTGGGTCATGCTGCTGGCGACTGGAAACCAGCCAAAACCTGCTGATTTACCGCTATATAGCCTGGGTCCACATGGCTAAAGTGAGGGGCTAACTGCTGGTGGGCTTGGCCTAAGGCATGGAAGGGAATCGACGGATAGAGATGATGTTCTGCATGGAAGGCCATGTTCCACATCAGCAGGCGAATCGGCCAGAGGGTGAGGGTCGTGCGGGTGTTGGTCAGGGCGTTGTCATCCTCGGAGCAGCCCGTATGCTCAGCAATCAAAATAAACCGCAGCAGCGGCTGCCCCACGGCCAGGGGCAACAGCCAATATTGCAGAAACCAGGGCTGCTGAAAGCCAATCGAGAGGGCGATCGCCCCGCCATAGACCGCCAGTTGCAGTTGGGCTGAGCGCATCACCGCTGGACGGGCCGCATCGGGGACATAGGGCATGTCTGCGGTTTGTCCTAGGGCCAATTGCCAATAGCCGCGAATTTTGTCTCGCCACCAGGGAATACCGCTGATTTTCCAGAGGTAATCGCCCAGATTTTGGGGGGTGGGCTCCTCCATCTCGGGGTCTTTGCCCGCGATGCGGGTAAAGCGATGGTGCCATTGGTGATAGCGGCGATAAAAGGTGCTGTTGTAAAAGGACAGCACCCCCGCCCCCCAAGCCAAGGCATCGTTTAGCCGCTGGTTTACAAAGGCGGTGCGGTGTACCCCCTCATGGACTGGCGCAAACATCGCGGCCAGACTAAAGCCATATATCACCAACCCTGGGTAGGCCAGCCAGGGCAGGCCCTGACGTAACCCATATCCCCACATCACCCCACTCATACCCATGACTGCTAGGTGAGCAGCCAACTGCACCAGCCCCTTTAGGTTGGAGCGCTGATTGAGCTCCTTCAGTACAGGGGGCGAAAGCAGATGCTGGGAACGGAGTTGCCAGGTTTCTAAGGCCGTTGCTGGGGTGATTGGGGTAGTAGACGATGACATAGGGCTAGGGTCTTGTATCCTCAGCAGACTGTGATTCTATGAGGCCCAGATTACCAAGGGTTGTAGTCCCTGCTACGGGTCGGTCTATCAAGATAGAAACGCCTCCTGGAGGCGTTGATTGACCTCTTCTACCTTGAAATATCCAGGGTCAAAGTCAAGTCCCACCCATTCGAGCAAGGCTTCATAGTCTGGCTCATCTGGATCAGCCAGCCGATCCAGCAATTCTTCATAGCCCCACACCCCGTTACTGCCTTCCGGCGGACAGGCCAGCGCGCCATCTAAGCAAACAATGGGCTCCGTTAAGGTTTGGGAGCGCGTTTCAGTTAAGACCAGTCGATGCAGCCAGCCACTTTTAAGGTCATACATATAGATGAACTTTTCCTCTGGTGACAGGTTCATCTGACTCAAAATTAGGCGGGTTGGATCCTGAGTATCCGGTAAATCAGGAGACCCATAGCGATCGCCCAGCTCAAAGTAGTAGCTGTGGGAATTCTGCCACCCCATTACCAGTTGAATAATGGTATGGAAATCCGCCAAGGTGAGATTGCTGGGAACCTGAAAGGTACGCCATATGGGCGGCTCACTATCGATCAGCTCAATGCGAAACTGCCAGAGGCCTTGGGTTTCCATAAACGTTGTCAACCCAGTCGAGTAAGGTACTGGCGTAGCTTACCTTAGGACTTACGCAAATAGGTCTGAGCCCACTTGTCGGCTTGCCGACCTTATTCGTAATGGACTCGAGCACTAAAGCCTGTATCAGTCAGATAGCGATTCCAGTCCTCGGCAACGCTCCGATCTGAAAAAGGGCCAACGGCAACATGGGGTCCCCTGGGAGATTGTCTGATTTGTACCAGATGGCTCGGGGCACCTGAGCGGGTGATGTCCTGGGCTAGCCCAGACAATGAGCGCTGATCGCCGGGTACCACGACGTAATACCCAGAGCGGCTAACCGCTGGGGTGGTTACCGACGTGGCGGGTGGGGCGGGATAGGCGGTTGCCGGGGTGCCGGGGGATTGCCCAAAATCAACTGCCGGTGGGGCTGCGGTCACTGGCAAAGGAGGCAAATCGGTGGTGGCAGCCGTTGTGATGGGCGAGGCTGCGCTTGGGGGCGGGCTGCTCACGGCAGTTGTTGTCTGAACTTGAGCACCAATCCCCAGATTCGAGAGGTCGTTTACAAGTCCTTGAGCATTGTTCCAGTCATTGAAGCGGCCCGCTTGAATCACAGATCGCCCTTCTAAGGTTGTCATGAAGGCTTGCGGCTCGACTAAGCGAACCTGATCGAGCAGTAAGGGACTATTGCCGCTGACGTAGACCAAATACTGCTGTCCTGGTAGGGTATTGCTGGCATAGGGTTCGGGTGGCGCTGGGGGCAGGTTCGTTTGGGCCTGGACCGGTCGTACAGGTAGCCCAGACGCCGCCAACGTAATAGCGACTAAGCCAGCGCCCAGTCCATGTTGAATGGATCGCCAGCTAGATTGCCTGAATTCAAAACAGCGTCCTCGTCTAAAGAACGGAATTAAGGTAGCAATGGGTAAAGTCATGGTGAAATCACAATCGGGGCAGAGATCGGCACGATCGCAGCAGTCACCCGGCAACGCTTTCCACCCGGATGTAACCGGCAGCTGGGGCGAATGCTAGCCTAGGATAGGTACTTTTTCTAAAAAATTCCAGATCTAATTGCGGCCATGAGCAAGATTGTTGTGGGTCTCTCAGGAGGAGTAGATAGCTCCGTGGCAGCGGCCACGTTACATGATCAGGGCCACGAAGTTCTGGGGCTGACCCTTTGGCTGATGAAAGGTAAAGGGCAATGTTGCTCTGAGGGCATTGCTGATGCGGTGCAGCTCTGTGACGAGCTGGGTATTCCCCATCACCTGATCGACAGTCGCGAGAGTTTTCAGCAATACATCATTGACTATTTGGTCGAGGGCTATGGCAGCGGCATCACGCCGTTGCCCTGCTCTCAGTGCAACCGCTCGGTCAAGTTTGGGCCGATGCTGGCCTACGCTCGAAAGGAGCTGGGCGCAGAGGCGATCGCCACCGGCCATTACGCGCGCATCACTTATGACCCAGAGCAGCAGCGCTATCAACTGCGGCGGGCGGTAGACCCGAGTAAGGATCAGTCCTACTTTCTCTATGACTTAACCCAAGAGATGCTGGCGGGGACTCGCTTCCCCTTGGGAGAGCAAACAAAGGCCGAAACCCGTGCCATGGCCAATGCCCTGGGCCTCCACACCGCTGACAAACCCGAGAGCCAAGACCTGTGCTTGATTGAGCACCATGGCTCGATGCAGACCTTTTTAGACAAATACTTAGCGCCTAAACCGGGCAATATTGTTGATACCGATGGGCGAATCCTCGGGCAACATAACGGTATTCACCACTACACCATCGGTCAACGCAGAGGGCTCGGCATTGCTGCCGCTCACCCGCTGTACGTGGTCGCCCTAGATATGGGGCGTAATCAGGTGGTTGTGGGCGATCGCAGTAGCGTTCACCATCCTGAATGCAGCGTCCAACGCGTAAACTGGGTGTCGGTTGCACCCATGACAACCCCCCAATCCGTAACGGTTCAGATTCGTTACCGCTCCCCTGCGGTTCCAGCCACGCTCATTCCCCTGTCGGCTCAAGGCACGGCGGGC
The DNA here is from genome assembly GCA_050043365.1 of Leptolyngbyaceae cyanobacterium. GTDB lineage: Bacteria > Cyanobacteriota > Cyanobacteriia > Phormidesmidales > Phormidesmidaceae > PCC-6406. Next base: position 18,450 of record JBHJIP010000097.1, on the reverse strand, counting down.
GATTATCGAGCCAGGCTGGTGTTTGACGAGCCCCAATTCGGGGTGACCCCTGGCCAAGCCGCTGTTTGGTATCGCGAAGATATTGTGCTGGGGGGTGGCATCATTGAACCTTTGTCACCCCAAAATCCTCCTGGCGGCGAGATCTCAAATAGCAAAGTCGGGAACTCTGAATCGTAACTGGGGAATCCCCCTAGGTGCAGCTTCCGCAGTTAAGCGAACATATAAGAGGACGGTATTTTGAGCGCCATCGCCAGCAACCCTCCCCATGGAGGGACACTCATCAACAGAATTGCCAGCGCCGAGCAACAGCAAACCTTTTTAAGCAAGGCCGATAGCCTACCCAGGGTCACCCTAGACGATCGGGCTTTTTCAGACCTTGCCATGATTGCCATCGGTGGCTTTAGCCCCTTGGCTGGGTTTATGGCCCAAGCCGACTACAACACAGTCGTTACCGATATGCGCATGGCGGATGGCACCCCTTGGGCCGTGCCGGTAACTTTGTCCGTGGATGAAGCGACAGCAAATACCTTAAAAGAGGGGGATTTGGTGCGTTTGGATGACGCCACAGGCCGCTTTGTCGGGGTTTTAGAGCTGACCGAGAAGTACACCTACGACAAAGTTAAAGAAGCCACCCACGTTTATCGCACCGATGAGGATAAGCATCCAGGGGTAAAAGTGGTTTACGACCAAGGTCCTGTCAACTTAGCGGGTCCGGTCTGGCTGCTAGAACGAGACCCCCATCCCCTATTCCCGGCCTACCAAATTGACCCCGCCGCGTCTCGGGCTATGTTTGCAGAAAAAGGCTGGAAGACGGTAGTCGGTTTTCAAACCCGCAACCCAATCCACCGCGCCCATGAGTACATTCAAAAATGTGCCTTAGAAATCGTCGATGGGCTCTTTTTACATCCTCTAGTCGGAGCGACCAAGTCAGACGACATTCCCGCTGATGTGAGAATGCGCTGCTACGAGATTATGCTGGAGCATTATTACCCCCAGGATCGGGTAATTCTGGCGATTAATCCTTCAGCAATGCGGTACGCTGGCCCTAGGGAAGCAATCTTCCATGCGTTGATCCGGAAAAACTATGGTTGCACCCACTTCATTGTGGGACGTGACCATGCTGGGGTTGGGGACTATTACGGCACCTACGATGCCCAGTACATCTTTGACGAGTTTCAGCCCGGTGAGTTAGGAATTACTCCCCTGAAGTTCGAGCATGCCTTTTACTGCACTCGGACCAGCACTATGGCCTCCAGTAAGACCAGCCCTAGCACCCCTGAGGAGCGAATTCACCTCTCTGGCACAAAAGTGCGGGAGATGTTGAGACGGGGGGAACTTCCCCCACCCGAATTCTCTCGGCCTGAGGTTGCGTCAGAGCTGGCACGGGCAATGCGCGTGGCTCAAGCCGTCTAAACACAAAGAGACAAAACACTGTGGCGCTAGGACGACGAGCGTTTTTACAACGGTTAGGGGGGGGACTCTCGGCACTCGCCCTCATTGATCAGGGCCTGATCACTCAGGTGAGTTCTTACCAGCAAGCCTTAGCTAAGCCCGCAAATCGCCGCCTAGCGCTACTCATCGGTATTAATGACTATCCAGAATCGGTTTGGCAGGGCACCGTCGGCAGCAGCAAAGGTCCTTTTCTGCGGGGATGTACGACGGATGTTGCTTTGCAGCGAACCCTTTTAATTCACCAATTTGGCTTTGCCCCAGCGGATATTGTCACCCTGGTTGATGGCGAAGCGACCCAAGCCCAAATCTTGGCAGCCCTCGATCAACATTTAATTGATCAGGCCCAACCAGGGGATACGGTGCTGTTTCACTTCAGCGGTTTAGGCAGCACGGTTCGACTGAGTGAATATCCGAATAAAGTTTTTTCGACCCTGGTTCCTGTGGATGGGGTGTTGCCTAGGGCTTCCTCACCCGTCATTCAAGACCTGTTTGAATCGGTTTTGGCGGAGCGATTGAGCCGGGTTCGAGTCAATCAAGTGATAACGGTCATTGATGCCAGCACCGTCACTCAAGGTGAACCCTTTCAGGGCAATTGTCGAGTCCGCACCCGCCCCTGGATTCCCACCGGTGAACTCCCCCCCCGGTCTGCTGACGCGTCTGAAGTATCCCTCGATCCGTTTGCTTCGGTGAGGGACGGGCGATCGCCCAAATGGCCCGGTGTGGTACTGCAGGCCAGCCAATTAGGGACCGCCCTTGAGAATGACTGGAATGGGTTTAGTGCGGGCTTATTTACCTATGCTTTAACGCAAACCCTATGGACAAGCCCTTCTCAGCTATCTCAATCTGCAGTGCTGCGGCGAGCCAGTCGTCGGGCAAAACGCTGGGTTGGACAGGGTGGCCCCATTCAGCTCAGCAGCGACACCCGTGAAAACCCCAAGCTGCTTTATGGGGCAGAACGGCGCTTAGTAAATTCGGTTGATGGGGTTGTACAGAATATCCAGCCAGGGGCAGGCCGCGCCACCGTTTGGCTAGGTGGCATAGACGCCATGGTTTTGGCCCATAGCTCGGCCCTAAAACTTAGCCCGGTTTTGCAAACGGGGCGTTTTCAAGCTTCGACGACGACCCTGTCGGTTAAGTCCGTAACGGGACTTGCTGCCGAAGCCAAGGTGGGGGGCGATGGCACCCTTGAAGTCGGTATGGGCGTGGTGGAAGCGATGCGATGCCTACCGCGCGATATCTCTCTAGCGGTTGCCCTAGATCAACGATTGGAGCGGATTGAACGGGTCGATGCGACCAGCGCCTTAGCCGGTATGTCCCACATTGCAGCAACGGTCGCTGGAGAGCAAATTGCTGACTGTGTCTTCGGACCGTTGCCAGCCGAGCCAGCGCCAACGCTAACGGCGGCGGCCCTAGCGGGAGGGGATGGCACAGCCCTAGAAACAGCGCCGACAGAAGGTGCAGAGGGTACCGGCTATGGTCTGTTTGCCCCCGATCAAACACCCATTCCCGGCACGGTGAAAGAAGAAGGGGAGGCCGTCAAGACGGCGGTGGGGCGGCTGAGCGATCGCCTACAAACCCTTTTAGCGGTGAAGCTGTTGCGGTTAACGCGCAACCCCACCGCCTCAGCGTTACCGGTCCGCCTAACGACAGAGGCGGCTGAATCGGCCAAACAAATTTTGGGGGGTGAAGAAACCAATCGTGCCCGGCGATATCGCCGCAAGACAACGCCACCGGAAGAAATGGCCGCAAAGATTGGCACCCCTGACCAAGAGATTCGCCACTTACGGTTCCGCATTCATAACCTTGGACGTCAGGCGCTCTACAGCATTGCAATCGTGCTTGATCATCGCGGCAATCTGTCAATTTACTGCCCGAATATGGCGGAATTACCGTCACCAGACGCCCCAGCTGAAGCTACCGTGGCGGCCATCACCTTGGCTCCCGATGCCCAGCAAGCTCTGCCCTCTGGTGATACGGGTTGGCTCTTAAAACCCATGGATGAAACTCTGGAGATCTTTGCGGTGTTGGGCATTGCTCCCTTTCGTCAGACCTGGACAGCCCTACAGCAGCAAGGGGGCGTTTTTCAGCGCGATCGCTTCATTCCGGTGCGCCAACCCTTACCCGTCGTGCAAGCCCTACTTGCGGATCTTGATGCTGCCAGCGCCGGCCAACAAGCAGCACTAGCGGTAGAGTCGGACGCGACACATTTTCAACTCTGTTCAGAGGCTTGGGCAACACTCTCTGTCAAAAGCAGCTAGGGGCTGTGGACAACTAAAGCTAGGATCCTGATGATGCAACGGTTACAGCCCCTAGCTTGATTTGTCGGGGCGGGCGTGGTCAAGCTTACCTAGAGAGGGTTTTGTCGTCAATTGTCCACAAGCCCTAGGAACGGCTCGACCCGCGTTCTGAAATCGCTAGTTTTTAACAACCCGTGGCCAAGCTGCACATGGAAACAATTGAAGCTTATGTAGTCCCTTGAACAAAAGTCTTTTGGTATCCATGTCAGAAAAGCATTTATCAAGTCAATACTTGAGTTACTCCAAATGCGTTCGGCGTTACTGATGCGTGGGCTTAGAGACCGTATTAGAGGCTAACAGCTCTGGTTAAAGGGGCTCACAAGCTTCAAATGCGCCAGAGCTTCACGGCTGGGGTGACGCCGATTTTTCTTCAAAAGGATGACAAGTCTTTTGAGATACCGGTTCAGATAAGAAGCACACAGGCACATAAAAAAGTCTGATTCTTAATTAAATCTTTGAAGCATTCAAATTATGGATTTTGGTATATCTCGTATCTATTTACCCAGTCTGTTTTGAGTAACATCGGACGGTTTAAATGCTAGGGGAAGTCCTATGAGTGGAAACGAGGCGCGCGTCCAGGCCATCTACCAAATCACGAATAAAGAAGCCATGCCGCCGAAGGCTCCAGAGCCTTTGACGAAACTTTGGGCAGAGAACGTCTTCAACTTGAGCAAGATGCAGGCGAGCCTGCCTAAGGCTGTCTTCAAGTCGATCAAGAAGACCATCGTGACCGGCGAGAAGCTGGATCCATCCGTGGCGGATGCGGTTGCCACCGCCATGAAAGATTGGGCCATGTCAAAGGGGGCCCTCTACTACGCCCACGTGTTTTACCCGATGACTAACCTGACGGCAGAAAAGCATGACGGCTTTATCTCGGTCCAGGGCGATGGCAACGTTATTTCTGAGTTTTCGGGCAAGGTGCTGGTGCAGGGGGAACCCGATGGGTCTTCCTTCCCCAATGGTGGTATCCGGGGCACGTTTGAAGCCCGAGGCTACACCGGCTGGGATGTGACCAGCCCCGCCTACGTCATGGAAACGGATAACGGCGCGACCCTTTGCATTCCCACCGTATTTGTCTCTTGGACTGGGGAAGCCCTCGATAAAAAGGTACCGCTGCTGCGCTCCATCGCTGCTATGGACAAGGCCGCTAATAAGGTACTGAAGCTGTTGGGCAACACCGACATCGCCCACGTCAATTCCAGCTGTGGGGCCGAGCAAGAGTATTTCTTGGTGGATACCAACTTTGCCAGCCAGCGCCCCGACCTACTGCTCGCCGGTCGTACCCTATTCGGCAAGGCCCCTGCCAAAGGTCAGGAGTTTGACGATCACTACTTTGGCGCCATTCCAGAGCGGGTCCAAGTCTTTATGCAAGACGTGGAGGAAACCCTCTATAAGCTGGGCATTCCGGCCAAAACCCGTCACAACGAGGTGGCACCGGGACAGTTTGAAATCGCTCCCTTCTTCGAAGCCGCCAACGTCGCCAGTGATCACCAGCAGATGATCATGACGACACTGAAGCACACGGCCAAAAAGCATGGCTTCATGTGCCTGCTCCATGAGAAGCCCTTTGCAGGCATCAATGGTTCGGGTAAGCACGTTAACTGGTCGGTGGGCAACTCGACCCAGGGCAACCTGCTTGATCCAGGTGATTCTCCCCACGAAAATGCCCAGTTCTTGGTCTTCTGTGGGGCTGTAATTCGCGGGGTTCATAAGTATGGGCCTTTGATGCGGGCAGCGATCGCCACCGCCAGCAACGACCACCGCTTAGGGGCGAACGAAGCGCCCCCCGCGATTATGTCGGTGTACCTTGGCACCCAGCTCGAAGAGGTCTTTGAGCAGATCAAAGCCGGTGAAATCAAGGATTCCAAGCATAAAGGGGTGATGGATCTGGGCATTGATGTCTTGCCCCCCCTCAGCAAGGATGCGGGCGATCGCAACCGCACCTCACCCTTCGCCTTTACCGGTAACCGCTTTGAGTTCCGGGCCGTGGGCTCCAGCCAATCGGTATCCGGTCCGCTGATTGTGTTGAACACCATGCTGGCGGACTCCCTCGAATGGGTTGGGAACCGCCTCGAAAGTGAACTCGCTAGCGGCAAGGAGCTCAATGCTGCCATCCTCACCGTCTTGAAAGAGGTGATGGATGAGCACGGCTCTGTCGTCTTTGGGGGCGATGGCTATTCTGAGGAATGGCACAAGATGGCGGTCGAAGAGCGGGGGCTGCTGAACCTGCCCACCACCGCTGATGCCCTGCCCTTCTTGAAGGCCGAGTTCATCGAAGACCTGTTCAAGAAGACCGGTGTCTTGACCTCGGTTGAGCTGGAAAGTCGCTTTGAGGTGTATTCAGAGCAGTACATTCTGGCGATCGAGGTAGAAACCAAGCTGGTCTTGAACATGGCTAAGACCACCATCTACCCAGCCGCAGTAGAGTATCTCTCGAAGCTCTCTTCGACCATTTCTAGCTTGAGCGGTCTTGGCATCGACCTTGAGAAGGAAAGTGCGAAAAAGGTTGCGGAGCTGACCAACGCGATGGTGACCGCGATCGGCAAGTTAGAGACGGCTGCAGGCAAGCATGACTTCGGCTCAACCGATGAGCACATGCAGTATTGCGCGACGACCATCCGTCCGTTGATGGATGAGGTGCGCGGATACGCCGACGCCCTAGAAGGAATGGTGGCCGATAGCTTCTGGCCCCTGCCCACCTATCAAGAGATGCTGTTCATCAAATAGCCCTTGAATAGGCCTATGGCCTGGCTATTGACAAGCTGCTGACTTAGACAAAAAACGCTGCCTTTGTGGCAGCGTTTTTTGTGGTTTAGCGGAGACAGGCCTGGTCAAGCGACCGCTGCGACTGGAGACCGCTTGCCTTCCAGGGGCGGGGACCATTCTGAGCTATGGGGAGAGCGGCCCATGTCTTTAGGTAAGCGGCTACTTAGCCATTGGTACCAGCCCTCTAGCCCTTGCCCGGTTAGGGTTGAGACTTGCAACACCTGTAGATGGGGGTTGACCTGGCGGGCATAGCCCAGGCAGCGGGCCACATCAAAGGTGAGGTGGGGGAGCAAATCAATTTTGTTGAGGACCATCACCTGGCTGGCGCGGAACAAGTGGGGATATTTGATCGGTTTATCGTCCCCTTCTGTGACCGATAACACCGTCACCTTGGCGGCCTCCCCCAAGTCAAATAGGGCTGGGCAAACCAGATTGCCGACATTCTCAATCATGACCACAGAGCTGGCAGTGGGCTGCAGTTGCGTCAGCCCTTGCTGGACCATCGCGGCATCTAAATGACTATGGATGCCAGTATTGATCTGCACCGCTTGGGTCCCCGTTGCCCGAATTCGGTCGGCGTCTTGGCTGGTTTCTTGATCACCCTCGATCACACCCATGGCAGGCAACTGTCCCCGAGACGCCATTGTGGCCCGCTGCTGAAAGTGCCGCAGGGTTTGGAGCAACAAAGAGGTTTTCCCAGCGCCAGGAGCGCCCACCACATTTAGCGCCAGAATACGCTGCTGCTGGAGCCATTGCCGGGTTTGGGCGGCAAGGCGATCGTTTTGGGTAAGGCGATCGCGATCGAGATACGGGCGAGATGATTTCACCACTCGATCTTGAGACATCGGCCCATGGCCATGGGTTTGATGCCCCCGCAGATGGGCATGGTGTACTACCGTGCCATCTTTCAGCTTATGGGTATGTTCCTGGAGATCTTCAACAGTTTGCGGATAGGCTGGCGCAGCAAGGGTCGCCGTTAGCCCACGGGCAAAATCATCACAGGGCAGACTCATAGGGTATTGATCTCCAGCAAAGTGAATGAGGCCTCACGCTTGGCAGAGACCGCTGCGATAGACCATTTTCTAAGATGGCGAAAGTCCTTTGAGTTGCCGTTGTTTCTTAACGTTGGCTTTTGAGATGCTTAATGATTTTTGATGGTGCTTAGTCTTGACAGGGATCACCCTAAACCCATGCCTTACCCATGGGTTTAGGGTGATATGAGCTCCCTGCTTCATTCACGCTGTGTCTTGATTCCCGTTATACCCGTACAGATAGCCTTGGCCACTTTGCTTAAGACAGCGAGTATCTTTCTGATGCTTTGCGTAGCAGCAAGGTGGCTCGCAGTTTTGTCCTGGTCGGCCTGGCGACTGCTATGAGCCCTAAATAAATTGCCAACCCCCAACAAATAAATGCCTGTAATTGATTAGCATTAGAGCCGAGCCCTTGTTTAACGGAGCCCATCACGATGATCCCTGGTGAACTCATCTCTGAATCTGGCGAGATTGAACTCAACGCCGATCGCCCCACAGTCACATTGGCCGTGGCGAATACGGGCGATCGCCCCATTCAAGTGGGTTCTCACTTTCACTTCTTTGAGGTCAACGCTGCACTCCGGTTCGATCGCGACAGTAGCAAGGGCATGCGCTTAGATATTCCGGCGGGGACCGCCGTGCGCTTCGAACCGGGTGATGAGCGAGAGGTGACTTTGGTGGCCCTAGCAGGCAGCCGCCAAGTCTACGGACTGAATGCGCTGGTGAATGGCCCGTTAGATTAAACCTTCAGAAATCGCAACATTCTTCACCATTCGCCTCAGGCACCTTTTAGGCTCAATACTGTGCTAGATACTGTAAAGACTTGAGTCTTGCCTATGGTTAATGCGCCGCCCGTTTTAGAATCCCCCTCGCCTGAGGGTGGACCCGCACCTGAGACACAATCCTGGGTGCTGGATGTCAGCGGCATGAAATGTGCAGGCTGTGTGCGAGCCGTCGAAAAGCAACTTACGAACTGTGAAGGGGTTCTGACCGCCGCGGTTAATTTGGTCACTGAGGTTGCTGTGGTTGAAACGACGACAGCCCCACCCGTGGACCCTGGCACTCTGACGGAGCGGTTGACGGCGTCAGGATTTCCGACCCAGCTCAGGACCACCGCCAGTGACAATGACGCCACGGACGGCCTCAAGGTTTGGATTGACCGCAAGCGTCAAGAACAACGACAACAACTGCGGCAACTGGCGATCGCCCTGGGACTGTTACTGCTCTCCACCATCGGTCACCTCAAGCATTTTGGGGCCATCAGCATTCCGGTTTTGAGCAGCTTAGAGTTTCACTTTGTGCTGGCAACCGTGGCGCTGTTGGGACCCGCCCGAGGAATTTTGATCGATGGTTGGCAGGGGTTGCGCCACGGTGCCCCCACCATGAACACCCTGGTGGGCCTCGGCACCCTCAGCGCCTACGGTGCCAGCGTGGTGGCTTTAATCTGGCCCCATCTCGGCTGGGAATGTTTTTTTGATGAGCCGGTGATGCTGCTCAGCTTTATTTTGCTGGGTCGCACCCTAGAACAGCGGGCTCGATTTCGAGCCACGGATGCGCTGCGATCGCTGATTGCCCTCCAACCGGCCAAGGCCCGGTTAATTGATCAGCCTGCCACAGCCCAAGGTGGGGTCGAGGTTCCTGCCAGTTGCGTTCATGTGGGGGAATGGCTGCGGGTGCTACCGGGGGAGACTATCCCTGCCGATGGCGTGGTAGAGGCAGGAGAAACCACCGTAAATGAAGCCATGCTCACGGGGGAAGCCCTACCCGTGACTAAACAACCTGGAGATACCGTTGCTACGGGCACCTTGAATCAAACCGGTACGATTGCCCTGAAAGTCACCCAAGTTGGGGATGATACGGTATTGGCCCAGATGATTCGCCTGGTAGAAACGGCCCAAGCCCGCAAGGCCCCGATCCAGCGTTTGGCCGACATTATCGCCGGTTACTTTACCTATGGGGTTTTGGCCCTGGCGACCCTAACGGGCCTATTTTGGTATTTTGTTGGCTTACCCCTTTGGCCTGAGGTACTTTCGAGTGCTTTAGGGATGGCCCATACTGGCCACGTAATGACGGCTCAATCGTCTACGATTCTTGCCAGCCTAAAATTGGCGATCGCGGTGTTGGTGATTGCCTGCCCCTGTGCCCTAGGTCTCGCCACACCAACCGCCATTTTGGTCGGGTCTGGCATTGGCGCAGAACAGGGTTTGCTGATTCGCGGCGGGGATGTTTTAGAAGCCCTTAGCACCATTGATACGGTGGTCTTTGATAAAACGGGGACGCTTACTACCGGGCAACCGCAAGTCACCACTTGCGCCCCCTTGGTTGAGGGTTTAGAAGCGTCAACCTTGTTGCAACTGGCCGCAGCCGTAGAGCAGGGCACTCAGCATCCCATTGCTGCAGCTATCCAGACAGCGGCCCAGCAGCAAGACCTACCGCGACTCGTGGCGACCGACTTTGAAACCCAAATCGGGTTGGGAGCAGCGGCCACAGTCACCTGGAGAAATACCCCCCAACGGATTTGGGTGGGGCAAGCAGAGGGGTTAACGCGTCAAAATATTCTGGTTTCTGCTGAGGCTGAGGCAGCAATGGCGGCCACCGCCGACACAGCGGTATACGTGGCCAATCAGCATCAGGTTCTGGGCATCGTAGCGGTTGCCGATACCCTTCGCCGGGATGCCGCCGATACGGTAGCAGCCCTAAAAGCCAAAGAGATAGCGGTTCACTTGCTCACCGGAGATCGGCTTCCTGTGGCCCATACGGTCGCTGATACGGTCGGAATTCCCCGAGAACAGGTGACTGCAACTGTGCGCCCTGACCAAAAGGTTGAACAGATCAGAGGCTTACAGATGCAAGGGCGAAAGGTGGCTTTGGTGGGGGACGGCATCAATGACGCCCCTGCCCTGGCCACGGCTGATGTGGGCATTAGCCTCAGTTCTGGGACGGATATTGCCGCCGAGACCGCTGGGGTGGTGCTAATGGGCGATCGCCTCGACGCGCTTTTAAGTGCCCTACAGCTTGGCAAGGCCACCGTCACGAAAATCCGCCAAAATTTGGCCTGGGCCTTTGCCTACAACATTATCGGCATCCCTTTAGCGGCTGGCGTGCTTCTGCCCGTCTATGGTTGGGGCTTGAGCCCTGCGATCTCAGGGGGCCTCATGGCCCTTAGTTCCGTTCTCGTTGTGGTCAACTCCTTGCTGCTTCGGCAAGGGTTGAAAGAGTTGCCTTACAAGTGAACATAAGTTTCCACAGCTTCCATGCAGCCCCCTTTATTATTACATTCCATAAAGTTTCATGGCAGGCTTCTCAGTTGCTGAAAACCAACCTTATACACTATTAGGCAACAGTTGAAGAGCCCCAATAGGGGCAGTTCTAGGTCTTGAGTCAAGGGTTAAGCCCTTTGGCAGATCTGAGCGGAATCTATCAATTTCCCTATAGAACTGGAGCGTTTGTTCGATGTCTCATTCTGTCAAAATTTATGACACTTGCATTGGTTGCACCCAGTGCGTTCGAGCTTGTCCCTTAGATGTTTTGGAAATGGTTCCCTGGGATGGTTGCAAAGCAGGTCAAATTGCATCTTCTCCCCGAACCGAGGATTGCGTCGGCTGCAAGCGATGCGAAACGGCTTGCCCCACCGACTTCCTGAGTATTCGGGTTTACTTAGGGGCCGAAACCACCCGCAGTATGGGTTTGGCGTACTAAGTCCTCTAAATGGCTTAAGGAAAATCAAATGGTTTAAGGCAAAGCCGGTTGTCTGGTCTCCAGATAGTCGGCTTTGTATTTCAAGTGTTGTTACTGCTCTAAAGCAACCCTGTAGATCCAAGGCAAAGTAGAGTTCTGCATGAATTAGGGACCCGCGATTAGAGCGTCTTGTCCCTGTCGTGGCTTGTGGATTCTCGTTGGAATGGGTTGCTATGAACGAAACGGCTCAACTCCTGCATATTTTGCTCTGGAGGCTCATTCAGGGCCTGCATCCATTGCTTGTACCCTTCTGCTTTGTGATGGCCTGGGGGGTCGTCGGGCTAGTCCTTTGGAGTCTCTGGGCTGCCGCCCGCGATGTGGTGCATCGGGCGCAGCAAATGCACCGCATCCCCTGTGCAACCTGTCGATATTTCTCAGGTGATCGCCACCTCAAGTGCCCAGTGCATCCCTATCAGGCCCTCTCCGAAGCGGCCATTAACTGTGCCGACTTTGAGTCAGCCGATCCGCTGCAGCGATATGTTGATACCGCTCAATAATGCCAAGTGAGTAATGCCAAGTGAGTAACGCCAACTGAGTACTGATGCTGATTCGTAAGCTTGCCGACTGCGAAGAATTTATCGCGGGTGACCAAACCCGTCTCAGGGAGCTATTGCACCCAGATAAGCAGCCCCTAAATCTGCGCTACAGTCTGGCCCATGCGATTTTGCCGGTAGGCCAAACCTCAACCCCCCATGCCCTCAAGACCTCAGAGGTGTACTACATCCTTAAGGGTCGAGGTGAAATGCACATTGATGATCAGGTAGGGCTGATTGGTCCCGGTGATGCCGTGTATATTCCCCCCGAAGCTCGGCAGTTTGTACTTAGCCTTGGCCCTGAAGATCTCGTTTTTATTTGCATCGTCGATCCCGCTTGGCAAAAAGCTGACGAAACCGTTTATTCCTAAACGTACATCCCCGTTTTGTAAAACTCGCAAGGAGCAAGGCGATCGCCTCCGCGCAAAGATTGGGCGATTGCCCAGCTAAAGGGACGGCTATGGGCCTAAAACCCGACTGGGTTTTATGCTGTTTGAGGTGATTGACATTTTTTGGCGGCTTTAATCCATGCCTCAATCCGGTGTTGCCCTTCCTAAAGCGGCTCCTCCCCGTTTGAACCTATTCACGATGTTTCGGCTGGGGTTGTTTCAGATGGGGTTGGGATTGCTATCGTTGCTGACCCTCGGCATTTTGAACCAGGTGCTGATTTCTGAACTCAAAATTCCGGCATTGCTGGCATCTGGGGCGATCGCCATGTACCAGTTTGTATCTCCCGCAAGAGTTTGGTTTGGGCAAATGTCTGACGCCAAACCATTGTGGGGCTACCACCGTACCGGCTATGTATGGCTGGGGCTGGGGCTACAGGCAATTTGTTTATTTATGGCGATTCAGGTGGTGTGGCCTTTGGGGGCGAGTGCCGCTGCCGGTTGGAGCTCAGCCACCTACGGCTGGTTGGGTCTGCTGGCGGGCACCTTGGCCCTATATGGCCTCTGCATTAGCGCCAGTTCGACCCCCTTTGCGGCCCTGCTGGTCGATGTCTCGGACGAAGATAATCGCTCTCAACTGGTGGGGATTGTCTGGGCCATGCTGATGGTGGGGATTGTGGCGGGGGCGATCGCGGGAGAGCCCATGCTCGAAGGCATGAGCCCCGACACGCTGCAAAGCTCAATTACCCGCTTATTCATTATTTTTCCTCTAGTGGTGGTGACCCTGGGCATTGTCGCCACCGTTGGCATTGAAAAACGCTACTCCCGCTTTGGCAGTCGTTCTACCCTGGCGGGTCGGGAGGATCAAATTACCTTCAAGCAAGCAATACAGGTGCTGACCGCCTCCCGCCAAACCGGGATTTTCTTTGTGTTTTTGCTGGTGATGACCATCAGCCTGTTTTTGCAGCAGCCCGTGCTCGAACCCTATGCCCGCGAGGTGTTTGGCCTCACCATTGGCCAAAGTGCTGGGCTCAACCAATTTTGGGGCTATGGCATTTTGGCCGGCATTGCCCTAGCCGGATTTTGGATTGTGCCTCGGCTGGGGAAGCAACGCACGGCTATGGTGGGCTGTTTGTTTAATGCAGGCTGCTTTGTGTTGGTAATTTTATCGGGGGCCACCGGGAACCCGACCATGCTGCGCAGTGCAGTGATGTTGTTTGGCCTTGCCTCCGGTATTTTGACCAATAGCGCCGTCAGCTTAATGCTCGACCTGACCGCAGCTGAAACCGCTGGCACCTTTATTGGGGCTTGGGGGCTCTCCCAGGCCATGGCTCAAGCTAGCGCCACCGTTATGGGCGGGGCCTTGCTGGATGTGGGTCGGTCCTGGTTTGGGGAAAGTTTTTGGGCCTTTGGCCTGGTGTTTGCCTGCCAATCGGTAGGAATGATTTTGGCCTTTGGTTTACTGACGCGGGTCAATGTGCGCACCTTTAAAACCGACTCAGCTCAGGCGATCGCCACTGTAATGGAACTGGACTTGGATTAACCCATGACTGACTTTTGGGACTCGGTACTGACGTTCTCCCGCAGCCAAACCACTCTAGTGGGCGAACGCTTACTCACTGCCTTTGGCAAAGCCCAAGCCGAAGAAAAAAGGGATGGCAGCCTGGTTACCGCTTTCGACCAATGGTCTGATCAGACCCTTACCGCCGCGATTCGAGAGGCTTTCTCTGACCATGGGGTGCTGAGCGAAGAAACCAGCCATGTCTTCCCTGATCAGGACTGGTGCTTGGGTATTGACCCGATCGACGGCACGACTAATTTCACGTGGGGCGTACCCCTATGGTCGATTTCCCTAGGATTGCTTTATCGCGGCACGCCCGTATATGGCTATGTTTATGTGCCCACCCTAGGCCATCACTTCCATGGCTATTGGCCGGGAGACAGCGGCTTAGGGATGCCCACAGGGGCGTTTTTAAATGGCCAACCGATTCAGCCCCGGCCTGATGCTCCGACCAAGCATCAGTTGTTTAGCCTCTGTGCCCGTAGTCTACTGGCCTTGCAGAACCCGTTTCCCTGCAAAATCAGGATGTTAGGGGTGGCCTCTTACAACTTGCTGGCGGTAGCGGCAGGATCCGTGGTGGGCAGTGTGGAAGCGACTCCCAAAATTTGGGACATTGCCGGGGCTTGGCCGATCTTGCAGGCCGCGGGGGCGATCTGGACCCCTTTAGATGGTCAGCAGCCCTTTCCTCTAGTGGTAGGGACTAACTATCGCGATCGCCCTTACCCCACCCTGGTGAGCAATCACGAGGCCCACACTGCAATCTTTGAACCTTTAGTGCAAGCCGTTGCCCATCGCTGAAGCGGCTTGAGCCAACGACCACCCCCTAATCCTGCCCCTAACCGGCATGTTCAGAAGGTTATGCAAAAAAATGGGTGAGCAATGCCCACCCAGTCTTTACAGGAGTTATTTAGGAGATAACGACATCAGCCGAATCCGGAATAGACGCGATCAGACTCGCCGTCCTACATAAAGCAGGCATTTAGGCTTATCTATGCTGCTTTTCCAAAAGATATAGCCTAGTCAATTGCTATTTGAACAAAAAAATCTTGATTTGGCAAGTTTTTGCAAAGATGCCGATATCAAACACGATTAAATTAGGGGAAACCGTATAAGGGACTACTGGAATTCAAGCCTTCCATAGCGCTGGCCACTTTGCTTAGGACACCTAGGATTGCTCTGGGCTTTAGCGCATAAGCAAAGTGGGCGCAGTCTTGTCCTAACCGGACTGGCGACTGTTATGACGGGCTAGTTGGAGATGTCGCGACGCAGGTGACGATAACGCTGCCGCAGATAACGAATAATCGGCAACCCCAGCCCGTAGCTCAGCGCGCTGCAAATACCCCCCACAACGCAGCAGCCCAAAAACAATGCACTGGTCACATCAGCTCCGGCATCTAAAAGCGCCTGGAGAGACTCTAAATCTGTGAAGGACTGACTGTCTTGCCGCCCTAAAAGCCAGCGCCCGACTTGGTAATTGAAGGTGTAGATCGGCAGATAGGTGAATGGATTGCTCACCCAGGTACCCGCTGCTGCCATCAGCTTGTTACCGCGCACGACAGAGGCAATCACAATGCCAATGATAGTTTGCAGACCAAATAGGGGAAATAACCCGGCAAACACCCCTGCAGCCAAACCCCGTGCTAGCTCTGTAGGGTGAGCCCGGAGCCGTAAAAAGCGCAGATATAAATATCGAAACTGTCGCCGCCACCGCTCGACCCAAGATCGGGAGCGAGGCTTAGCTGCAGTGCCTAAGGAGGAAGGCTCTAGAGGGTCAGAGGATTGCGATAGAGGCACTACAGCGACAGGGGTAAAAGAAAAGATCGGTCGATCTGTACTTAAATTTCATTTTATCTAGCCTGCAGCATTGATGGCTTGGGTGAAAGTATTTAGCCGTAGACCATGGCAATTGGGTGCAGCAGCAGGGACACTTTCCAAATTTCAGAACCCAGGTCCAGAGGTTGCTGAGGTGGGGGCGCAAGGCACGGTAGGCTAGGGCGTGTGGACAATTAATAGCGAAACCCTGACTGGGTGGGCGTGAGCCCGCTTTACTGAATCAGGCTAGGGGCTGTAACTCTCTCATATCAAGAAGTCTGATCTTGATTGTCCACAGCCCCTAGTTACTGCCTCTGAGGTTGCAAATCCATGCAGAATTCTCCATCCCCGAATCCATGGCATTACAAGCCTTGGTGGTGTCAGCCCTGGTCTATTGCCCTGACTGGATGTGGCACTATTGCCGCAAGCTGGCTTGTTTTCCATCGATATTGGTTGACGGGGTTGGTCGCCTTGCCCCTAGGAGCCTGGATGATCTTCTTCTTGCTGATTTGGCCGAAACTGATGATGGAATCTGGTCTGCTAGAGGAAATGCAGCGTGCTGATCAGCAATCACAACCGTGAAGCAGGCTTATCCTTTACTTCTCAGCAATTGCTTAACCGTTTCGACCATCTCGTTAGGGCGAAAGGGCTTAGAGATATAGGCATCAGCCCCTTGTTTCATACCCCAATAGCGATCAAACTCTTCCCCTTTAGATGAACAAATGACAACGGGGACATCTTGGGTGCCAGGGTTATTTTTGATCCAGCGACAGAGTTCGTAACCGTTCATATTGGGCATGACAATGTCTAACACCACTAAATCAGGCGTGCTAGCCTGAAGTTTTTGCTGGGCCTCAGCACCATCTTTCGCTTCTAAAATGGTCATCCCGGCATTAGACAAAAGCCCTGCAATCATCTCTCGCAGGGCTGAACTGTCATCTACAACCATGACTGTACTCATGTTGCTGTTCGACGGCTCCAGTACACTCCCTTTGCACCAATACCTTACGGCATTGCCCTGTATTATGGCGGAATTCTGGGGGGGAAACACAGGGGCGTGTGATCAATTGGCAGTGAAGTACTGGCTGGGTAAGCATAAGCACGCCTGTCACAGTAAGGCCAATAAGAGAACGCAGCGGTTCCAGGACAAGGGGTTGGGCGCTGTTCATCATTAGCGATATTCCCTGCATGGGTGCATATCTGCTCAATCGGCCCAACATTGACAATCGCGTTTGTCAATGCCAGTTTGCGGGGCTTAATCCGTTTGGAACTGTGAGCGAGAAACAGGACCCTATAATGCAGGCTGCGTCTCACCACTCAAAGGAGTTGTCTGTCATGTCCTATGAGATTAGAACCAAAGTTGATACCTGGTTTAAGCTCAGTCCTGCCCAAGGATCGGAACTGTCTGAGGATGAAAAGGGCTTTGTCAAAGCTGGGACAAGGGTGGAGATCGCGGCTTGTAAGCTAGAGGGCAACCATTTCAAAGTCACCCTGGGCAAAGATGCAAACGGCGAACAGATTTTTCTGAAGGGTCGCAACACCTGGTATGTCTACGCTGGAGCCGCTGACATCCTCAATAATGGTCAGCCTGTCAATGTTTCTGCGCCTGCGCCACAACAAGCGTCCGGCGGTATTCCCATCGCCGGGATTGAACTCATTAAAGAGTACGAGGGCTACGCGACACAGCTCCCTGATGGCCGTGCCCAGGCCTATGCAGACCCTATTCATGGCTGGGGAGTGCCCACCATTGGTTACGGCACCACGGCCTATCCCGACGGTAGCAAGGTCAAACAAGGGGACATCATTACTCGGGATGAGGCGGAAAAATACCTGATTGCCCACATTGAGCATTCCACCCGTGCTGAAATGGAGCGGATTCCGACCTGGGGGCAAATGACTGACAATCAGCGCGGTGCCAGCTATAGCTTTGCCTACAACCTCGGAGCGGGCTTTTATGGGGGAGCTAACTTCCAATCGATTACCCGAGTCTGTGATTCGCCTGATCGCTGGCAGGATAAGGCTTGGGTTGAGGAACAATTTGTCAAATACCGCAATCCTGGCTCCGCTGCGGAGGTAGGGCTACTGCGGCGTCGGAAGGCAGAAGCCGCATTATTTTGTGCTTGAATTTTGTGTCTCAAAAGCTTGGGTGACAGTGGTGCAGTTTGCGCCTCGCCGTTGGCAATCTGCTGAGGGCCATTAATGCTTTGCCAAAAAGCGATCTAGTTGGTTGGCAAAGGCTTCGCGATCGCGATGGTTAAAAGGCGGCGGCCCGCCCGTTTCCACGCCGCCACTGCGCAGCTCGGTCAAAAAGTTGCGCATCGCCAGCCGCGCCTGCACATTGTTTTGGTCATAAAACTCCCCACGCGGATTAAGGGCATAGGCTCCACCCTTCACCGCTGCTGCCGCCAAGGGAATATCCGCCGTAATCACCAAATCACCGGCTGCTAAGCTCTGGGCAATGTGATTATCGGCCACATCCAGTCCGGCTTTGACCTGAACTGCGTCAATGTGAGGAGACGCCGGAATCGTCAGCGGCTGATTCGCCACCAACGTCATCGGTACCTCAACCCGCCGGACGGCCCGAAACAAAATTTCCTTGATGACCTTAGGGCAAGCATCGGCGTCCACCCAAATTTTCATCGTTGATGCCCTCAATGGCCTCTTGCCAAGGTGATCTCTCAAAAAGACTATACCGAGACGCCCCCTGCCCCCCAATTCCGATTTTGGCTCTTCTGATAGTGGGGATTAGGCAAGGCGATCGCCATAAGCCACATAGGCCGAGTCCACCACCGCCCCCATTAAAGCCACGGGGGTATTGGCCGATGAATAGTATTTGACCGCTTCAGGGAAGTTTTGGGTGAGCTGATCGATCGC
>JBHJIP010000096.1:0-60326 GCA_050043365.1 Leptolyngbyaceae cyanobacterium | reverse complement strand
GGTAGCGGTGGTGGTGTGTGCGGGGGGGGCGTCGGCAGGTTGGGCGGCTTTGGTCGCTGGGACGATCGGGGCAGCATCGGCGGCGTCACCTTTGGCGGTGGCGGCGGCTTTGGTGGCTTCGGCAATGCGGGCGGTGGGGGCAACGGCGGCAATGCCACCCCGGATATAGCCAACGGCGGTAATGGGGGCACCGGCGGCAATGGCGGCATCGGAGGCGGTGGTGGGGCCGGAGGCTTTGGGGGATCTGGGGGCAGGGTCGGAGGCTCGGATGCGGATAACAGCGGCGAGCCAGGGATGTCGGGGATAGCGGGCTTCGGTGGAGGGGATGGTGCCCTCGGCCAGGGCGGCAGCGGCGGCGGGTTTGGCGGGGCGCTTTTCGTCCGCTCTGGCAAGGTGATGCTCAGTCAGGTGCAGTTTGAAGGGAATCGGGCGATCTCGGGTAGCGGTCACTCCCCTGGCCTGGGCAAAGGGGGTGCAATTTTCGTAATGCCCCGACAACTGCAGCCCGATGCTGCGGCCAAGGTTATCGTCCTGGGTGAACCCTTAACGCTGATCGATAACTGGGCCACGGATGCCGCTGATCTGCCCACCGACAGCAATGATATTTACGGGGCATTGCGCTTTGAACATCGCGCGTTTTGATCCCGCCGTAAAGATTTCAAGCACCCCACTAGACGCAGTACCAATCAGGTTTTATAGTACGCATGTATTTAGGGGTGAGATCTTCCCTAAAACCCGGTTTTTACCTTCCCCAGGAGGACGCGATGGGTATCCGAGACCGTTATGAGCATGGCGTATTTAGCTGGGTTGACTTAGCAACAGCAGATCCAGAGGCGGCAAAGACCTTTTACAGTCATCTGTTTGACTGGCGCTTTGAAGATATTCCCGTGCCCGACAGCCCGCCCTACTCTATGGCTTATAAGGGCGATCGCCTGCGTCCCCTAGCCAGCCTGGAACTGGCGGGGCGATAGTCCCGACCGGTCTTTAGGGTGAACGAAACTTTGCGCGTGTTTGTACTACAGCAAAAATGCTATCAACTTGCCCAGGTTTTCAGCCTACAACTGTGACTCCAAACTTGTTAATCTTCCAGATGCCGCTCTTTTTTCGCCCACTCCCTTCGGGTTTGAGCGTCCACTCCGCCCGTAAATGGAAGGCCCACGCAGAGCAGGGGTTAACAGAGCCCTATTGGGTCAGGTCAGATTCCCCAGTCCACTGAGAGTGGACTTTGATGCAATAGCCCGCAATTTATTCGCGGGCGATAGTGAGCAATGACCCATCGGCAGCATTAGAACGCAATCAGCCTCCGGGTTTGAGCGTCCACTCCGCCCGCGAATGGAATTGCGGGCTCACGGAAAGAAACCCCCTCCAGGGGTTAACAGAGCGCGGCCTTATGAGACCAGATTCTCCACAGCATGGCATGCCATGTCCCTACTGGGCAAAGCCGTGCTTTTTTTCGTCCACCCCCAGTCTTTGACCATCGCTTGAAGCAGCACCCAAATCCGCCGGTATACTGTAAAGCACAATTTCCCGCCGGGAGTACGGTAAGCACCCTATGGAATGGCACGTGACGGATGCAGAAAGCCTGAGGGTGATCGACCGTGAAATCGGCGATCATTCCTTTGTCCCTTCCGAATATGAGCTGATCCGCCGCGTCATCTACGCCAGCGCCGACTTTGAATATGCTGCCCTGACTCGATTTTCCCCCCAGGCCTTGCAGTCAGGGGCAGCAGCGTTGGCAGCTCGCACCACAATCATCGTGGATGTGCCGATGGTGCAGGTGGGTATTGCGCCGACCATTCAAAATACTTTTGCCAATCCGGTTTACTGCAGCATGGATGCTTTGACCCGGCCTCAAAAGGACAAGACCCGAGCTGCTTGGGGGATCGAGACCCTGGCTCAGCGCTATCCTGAGGGGATTTTTGTGATTGGTGAATCTCAAACGGCATTGGCGTCATTGGTGGACTTAATTGAAGCGGAGCAAGTCCGCCCCGCTCTAGTGGTGGCGACGCCAGCGGGGTTCTTAGATATGGATGTCTTAAAAGCTCGTTTGCAAGATTCGATGGTGCCCCATATTCGCATTGATGGCCGCAAGGGCAATGCGGTGTTGGCGGTGGCCATTTTAGAAGGGCTGATTGATTTGGCCTGGCAAGCTTATGGACAAGATCGAAAATCCTGAAGAACAGACTTACCGGCCCTATTATCGATTGGATTCGATGGCTTGCTTCAGCCTCAAACCCCTAACGTGAGAGCTGAATGATTTTCCTTGTAGTTTGAGTAATATCGCCAAAGTTCTAATTCTGCCCGCTTTTGCATTGTATTGGCGGGCTAGATGCAGTTCCAAAGAAAAAGGGACTTATTGGCCGCTTGTGCACGTTTAGCCAAGCATTGAAGCCCTTTAATAACTTCACTGCAATCGGATTTTGGCCAGCCCAGTTCAGATTTCGACCAAGCATGTGCCCAGCCGTTGCTCTCTTCAGCCGTTGCCACGGCAAGCAGATCTCGGAATGCATCGGGAAGCTTAGTGGTGATGCGTTCGCCACCATCGAAAAGGTTGACTACGCTAAAGCCAAGCGTGCTGTCGAACTTCGTTGGCCTACCCATGGCAATTTGGTAGAGATAGCCGACTTCGAGTTCAGTGAGTCGATGGGCTTCAAACTTATCCGAAGCGTCCATCTCAAAAGTTCCTTCCAGACATGCAGCTGTATCTGGGTCAGCGATAAAGAAATTAGCGATGAGGCCCATATTGAGTTTTTCACATGCTACAAAATTCAAATCAGACTTGATGGCGTGCTCTAGTGGTTTTGACCTTCCCCCCGTAGACTGATGGGGATACTTAAAAAAGTGTGAAGGCGGGACGATGCGGATTCTGTTTGTGGCAGCCGAGGCAGCACCGCTAGCGAAAGTGGGGGGCATGGGGGATGTTGTCGGTGCCTTGCCGCAGATCTTGCGGAAAATGGGCCACGATGTACGGGTGTTTATGCCCTATTACGGCACCCTCGCTACCAAAGTCGATATCCCAGCAGAGCCGGTCTGGCGCGGATACGCCATGTTCAATGACTTTGCCGTTTATGAAACGGTGATGCCCGAAACCGATGTGCCGCTGTATCTGTTTGGCCACCCGGTTTTTGATGGTCCCGATATCTACGGGGGAGCCGATGAGGCTTGGCGCTTCACTTTTTTTGCCAACGGGGCCGCAGAATTTGCCTGGAATCACTGGAAACCCCAAATCATTCATTGCCATGACTGGCATACGGGCATGATTCCGGTCTGGATGCACGATACCTCAGATATTGGCACGGTCTTTACCATCCACAACCTGGCCTATCAAGGGCCTTGGCGCTGGCAGCTAGAGAAAATCACCTGGTGCCCTTGGTACATGCAGGGCCACAACACCATGGCCGCAGCCCTGCAATATGCTGATCGCGGCAACACGGTTTCCCCGACCTACGCCCAGCAGATCCAAACCGCTGATTATGGAGAAGAGCTAGAGGGACTACTTTCGTTTATTGGCGGGCGTCTGAGCGGCATTATCAACGGCATTGATCGCAATCGCTTTAACCCCGCCACCGATAACCAACTGGCCCATCCCTTCACGGCCAAAGATTTGAAGCTGCGTCAGGCCAATAAAGCCATCTTGCAAAAAGAGCTTGGACTTGACGTCAGCGAAGATACCTTTTTGGTGGGCATGGTGGGGCGACTGGTGGAGCAAAAGGGTCTGGACCTGGTCCTGCAAACCATCGATCGATTTCTGGCCTATACCGATGCTCAGTTTGTTCTGCTAGGGACGGGCGATCGCTACTACGAAAACCAGCTCTGGCAACTGGCTGCCCGCTACCGAGGACGCATGGCCGTATACCTGATGTATAGCGATGGCCTGGGCCGCCGCATCTATGGGGGAGCCGATGCCTTTTTGATGCCATCCCGATTTGAGCCCTGTGGCATTAGCCAGATGATTGCCATGCGCTATGGCTGCATCCCGATCGTGCGCCGCACTGGCGGGCTAGTCGATACCGTATCCCACCATGACCCGAACCAAGCCTTGGGAACCGGCTATTGCTTCGACCGCTATGAGCCCCTAGACCTTTACACCTGTATGGTGCGCGCCTCCGAAGGCTACCGCTATAAAGCCAGTTGGCAGGCATTACAAGCTCGGGCCATGGCCGAAAACTTCAGTTGGGATCACTCCGCCGTAGATTACATCAAGCTGTATTCGGAGATTTTGGGTGTTGATTACCAGGCCCAGCTCGGAACAGCCGCCGCTAAGCCCCAGACCCTATCCAAAACGGTGTAAGCGCAGGCTCTCTGAAGCTGTACCTAACGCGACGTGACCCTTGCAGTCTCTAGCCCGGCCCCTCGCCCCTGCGTCGCACAACCGCTAGTGCAGAGGCGTTGTTCCTAAGTTGTAGAGGCTTGTAGCGACGGGGCCACCGCTTCCGCCAAGGTGTGCAGCATTTGAGTGGTCGTCTCAAAGTCAACACAGGCATCGGTAATACTTTGCCCGTAGACCAACTGGCTCAAGTCCTTGGGGATAGACTGCTTGCCCGCCACTAAGTGGCTCTCAATCATCACCCCCAGAATGTGGCGAGACCCCGATCGCAGTTGCTCAGCAATGTTATCCAGGATCACAATCTGGCGATTGTGATCCTTACTGGCATTAGCATGGCTACAGTCCACCATCAGTCGAGGGTTTAGCCCCGCCTCGACCAGGTCAGCCGCCGCTTGCTCTACATGATCAGCATCGTATTTAGGGCCATGCTTACCCCCCCGCAGCACCAAATGCCCATGGGGATTACCGGTTGTACTGACTATGCTGGCCAACCCATGGTGGTTAACCCCTAAGAAATGGTGGGGCTGACTCGCTGCCAGCATGGCATTGGTAGCCGCTAGCAAACTACCGTCGGTATTGTTTTTAAAGCCAATCGGCATAGAGAGCCCGGAAGCCATTTCCCGATGGGTCTGGCTCTCGGTGGTGCGAGCCCCGATCGCCGTCCAAGAAATCGCTCCAGCAATGTACTGGGGGGTAATTGGATCCAGGAGTTCGGTCGCAGAGGGCAATCCCATCTGGGCTAAGTCAAGCAACAACTTACGGGCCAGACGCAAGCCCGTATTAATGTCATAGCTGCCATCCAAGTGGGGGTCATTAATGAGTCCCTTCCAGCCAATTGAAGTGCGGGGCTTCTCGAAATACACCCGCATCACAATTTCAAGAGAGTCGGAGAGCTCCTCTCGGAGTTTGGCTAACTTCTCGCCATATTCACAGGCCGCATCAACATCGTGAACCGAGCAGGGACCGACAATCACCAAAAGGCGGCGGTCTTCGTTATAAAGAATATTGCGAATGCGATCGCGGGTTTGAGCCACCAGCGCTGCTGCTGCTGCATCAATGGGTAACTCATGGTGCAAGAGGGCTGGACTGACAAGGGGGCGTGTCTCAACAACGTGGAGATCCTGGGTCTTATACATAAAAGTGAGGATTGAGCAGCTAGAGGCAAAACACCCCTGTCTATTGTGGAGCGTTTCTGGCCGATTGTGCGATTCTCCTAAAAAACCCTCCCAGCATCACTCACCTATCAGGCAGGTTTGCCCTGAGTACCCCCAATCGAAACAGGGTTGTCTAGGATTCTGGCTCTATCATTAGAGGTCAACTCAAGCTCAATCACTCAACTCAGGAGCATTGCCCCTGAGTCTAAAGCCCCCTTTGAAACCAAAAGGTCCAGTCTCTGTGCCCCCTGCTATTCCCGTTCCTCGCATTGTTAGTGCCCTAGTTGCCATTATTGGCGCGTTACTGATCATTATTCTGGGGGGCTGGTATTTCACCTTGGCATTCGGAGTAATCATTTTCTTGGGTCAGCGGGAAATTTTCCAACTGGTCCAGAGCAAAGGCATTTTACCTGCAGCCAAAATCACCCTGCTGGTGAGTCAGCTTCTCCTGATTTCAGCCCATGTCTCCCCTGATTTGGCCGGAGCAATTATGCCCTTAGGCGGCACTTTCATCTGCTTCTACCTCCTATTTCAGCCCAAGTTTGCCACCATTGCCGATGTTGCTGCTTCAATTTTGGGGCTGTTTTACGGTGGATATTTACCCAGCTACTGGGTCCGCCTCAGAGACTTAGGCGGACCAGGGCCTTTACCCCTAGGTGGGTTTTGGCCAGAGCAAAGTTGGCAACCGGGAGCGTTACCCCTTGGTTTAACCACGACCCTGCTTGCGTTTATGTGCATTTGGGCTGCAGATATTGGCGCTTATCTAGTGGGTCGATATTTTGGCCGCACCCCCCTCTCAAATATCAGCCCTAAGAAAACGGTAGAGGGCGCTATTTTTGGGATTTTAGGCAGTATCACCGTGGCCCTGATCGGTGCATTAGCCCTGCAGTGGCCTTACTGGCCTTTAGCTGGGGCAGCACTAGGTGCATTGATTGGTATAACCAGTTTGCTAGGGGATTTAACAGAATCCCTGATGAAACGGGATGCAGGAGTAAAAGATTCCGGTCAGCTTATCCCAGGTCATGGCGGCATTTTAGATCGCACGGACAGCTACGTGTTTACAGCTCCTGTCGTCTATTACTTTGTAACACTGCTGCCGAGTACTTTGTAACGCTGCTGCCGAGACTGGTTGGGTAGCACCTTGACGTTCTGGCCTTTCCGAGAACGGATGCTAAGCGGGCAAAGGGGCCTCTGTTTTGACGGAGCCCAATGTCCCTGAGTGAACAACACCCCGGCGGGCGTCCAAGGTTAAAATCGTGCCGTCTCGGATAGTTTCCGTTGCGTTTTGAACCCCGACAATGACGGGGACACCGAGCCGTAAACCCAAGACCGCTGCATGGCCAGATAGATTAGCATCTTCGGTAATGATGCCGCCTGCCCGCCGAATCGCATCCACAAAGTCAGCGCTGGTACTCGGCACAACTAGAATTTCACCTGGGTTGAAGTTGTTGACCTCTAAACCACTGTGAGCCACCCGGGCGCGCCCGCTCACCGAGCCTTCACCAATGCCAGTACCGCGTCCCAAAACCGCTTTAACTAAATCGACCTTGATTAGATCGGTCGAGCCTGCAACCCCTTGCAAGGTTCCAGCCGTCATCACGACTAAATCTCCTTCATGGAGTAGAGCCTTTTCCTGGGCAATATTCATGGCGGCCTGGAAGGTCTGAGTGGTAGAAGCTAGATCTAAAATCAGCAGTGGCCTAACGCCCCAGACCAGTTGAAGTTGACGGGCGACTTCAACGTGGGGGGTGACGGCCAAAACCGGGGTTCTAGGACGAAACTTGGAAACGTTACGAGCGGTTGACCCCGTTTTAGTCAGGGTCATGATTGCGGCGGCATTAAGTTGGGAGGCGATGCGCCCAACGGCCTGGCTGATGGCGTTGGGAATTGAGCGAGGGGAACCGGTCGATTCCTCAGCGTTGGATTGAAAGCGCTCTTGCTCTGTCCGCAAGGCAACCCGAGCCATGGTGGCCACTGCTTCAACGGGGTATTTGCCTACCGCAGTTTCGTTTGAGAGCATGACGGCATCTGTGCCATCTAAGATTGCGTTGGCCACATCGGAGACCTCGGCGCGGGTGGGTCTCGGATTGTTGGCCATGCTGTCTAGCATTTGAGTGGCTGTAATCACCGGGATGCCCAGGCGGTTGGCAGTTGCAATCAGGCGTTTTTGTAAAATGGGCACCTCCTCAGCGGGAAGCTCGACCCCTAAATCACCCCGAGCCACCATCACCCCATCGGAGAGGGAGAGGATGGCGTCCATCTGCTCGATCGCCTCGTGTTTTTCGATCTTGACAATCACGGGAATCCGCTTGCCCGCATTGGTAATCAGCTCTTTGATCTCTAAGACATCCTGGGGGTTACGAACAAAGCTAAGGGCAACCCAGTCAACCCCTTGATTGAGCCCAAACCTTAGGTCTTCGCGGTCTTTATCGGTTAAGGCTTTGATAGAGAGATAGACCCCAGGGAAGTTCACGCCTTTGTTGTTAGAAAGCACACCGCCGACCACCACTCGGCAGCGCAAAGCCCTCTCCTGGACATCAATCGATTCCACCTGCATTTCAACCTTGCCGTCGTCGAGCAAGATGGTAGCCCCAGCCGGAACTTCATCAACGAGGGGCTCATAGGTGACAGAGCTGATGGTTTGGCTACCCGCAACTGGGCGACTGGTAAGGGTAAAAAGATCGCCCTTGCTGAGATGAATAGAGCCATTCTCAAAGCGCCCTAAACGGATCTTGGGGCCTTGTAAGTCCTGCAAAATACCAACCGGCTGATTGAGTTCAAAGGCAATCTGGCGAATCAGGCGAATACTGCGTTGATGATCGTCATGGGTGCCGTGGGAGAAGTTAAGTCGTAGGGTGGTTGCACCGGCCTCAATCAGCGATCGCAACACGGCAGGTTTACTGGTTGCAGGGCCGATGGTGGCTACAATCTTGGTCCGTCGCAGAGCATGATGCAGTTGTGTCGCTGTCATTAGAGTACCGATAAGGCCAAGGGATCAAAAACTTAAAAACACGCAGCTATGCGAACGTACTATTCCTGAAAAGTGTTATGAAAAAGCAACTGGGATACTACCACGTTTACACCGCTTTACAGGGAACGATAGGTGTATAGGATTGCGATAAAAGCCCCGTTGAGCTGATGCTGCCCTAGCGGGACAAGACAGCTACTGACTTCTTCAAAAGGCGGCGCTTAGCAGCATCGATAACGTTGCAGGGCGACCCCTGAGTCTACGTCACAAAACTTTATTCTTAATGCTTCGTATCGTATACTACCGGAGTTAGCCGTGAAGGAGCCGTGCGTATGTCGGTGGCCGGTCAGCCCCTGACGATTCCTAAAACCGTTCCCTCAGAATTTTTAAAGGCAGATGATGGGCTCAGCCCAAATCTCCTCATGTTTTTGGGGGCTGTCACGTTAATCTCGGTATCCACCACTGGGTACTTTTTAGGCAACTGGCCAGGATGGTGTGTGTTTTGCATGAATGTCCTTGCTCTGCATTTGGCAGGGACCGTCATCCACGATGCCTCCCACAAGGCGGCTCATCGTAATCGCACGCTGAATGCAGCCCTAGGTCATGGCAGTGCGTTGATCTTGGGCTTTTCTTTCCCGGTGTTCACCAGGGTGCATTTGCAACATCATGCCCATGTGAATGATCCAGAAAATGACCCTGACCATTTTGTGTCTACGGGTGGGCCTTTATGGTTGATTGCGGCCCGCTTTTTTTACCACGAGATTTACTTTTTCCAGAGGCGACTGTGGCGTAAATGGGAGCTGCTGGAGTGGTTCTTGGGGCGTTTGGCAGTGGGTCTCTTAGTATTTGCAGCCTGCCAATTCGATTTCTTGGGGTATATCTTTAATTTTTGGTTTTCCCCGGCTCTGGTGGTCGGCATTGCTCTGGGGCTATTTTTTGACTATCTACCCCATCGCCCCTTTGAAGAGCGCGATCGCTGGAAAAATGCCCGCGTCTATCCTGGGGCGGTGCTTAATTTGCTGATTATGGGGCAGAACTACCACCTCGTTCACCACCTCTGGCCCTCGGTGCCCTGGTATCGCTACAAGCCCACCTACGAAAAAATGAAGCCACTGCTTGACGCCAAGGGATCACCACAATCCCTTGGGATTTTGCAAGGGGGACGTGATTTCTTTGGTTTTCTATACGATTTGGTGTTGGGGATTCGGTTCCATTCTCATAAATCAAAAGCAGCTAAGTCGAAAGCAGCCACTCCAGAAGCAGACGGGATCTCGATGTCTGTGGATATCGACGATGATTCACCGTCAAATACGGCCTGAGGCTTTCACCAAACAGCTGCTTCTGTCGCTTAGATGCTCTGACGCTTGAATGTTCTGACGCTTGAATATCCCGACTCAATCACTCCCCTTATTCACGGCCTAAAGGCACGGGTGAGAATTTTAAATCAGGGCGCAGCGCACTGGCTTCCCGTAAGTAAACGTGACTGACTGTGCCGTGTAAAACCGGGAGCTGCGCATGGACCATCAACCGGATGCAGCGAGGTAGACTGCCCGAAACGTGCATTTGCTGCACATCTAAGAGCGGGACAGCATCCCAGCCAGGTCGTCTGCGAGCAACGGCGGCTGGAAAGAGGGCATCTAGATCACGGGTTACTGAGAAAGTGACACTAATCAAATGCTCAGGACTGATGGGGTTACGGGTTTCCAGGACATCAAGCAGTTCGATTACCGCTTCTGTAATGGCTGCTGCAGTATTTTCTGAGACGGTTGTTGCTCCGCGAATTGCCTGAACGCGCCACTCCACACTGACATCCTCCATGAGGTATAAAGCATCTGGTTAAACCCGATTTAGGGCGCGTCATCAGTTACTGGTGAAAGCCTTGCTGGGCAAGTTGACCGCGCTTCTATAATATCGCTAGGGGCTGAAACCGTTACACCACCAGGATCCTGGTTTTAATTGATGACAGCCCCTAAAAATGGATAGGGTATTTTATCCGCCTCAATCGTAACAGCCAGTCCTCCAATGCCCAGTAAGCGATTTTTCAAGGACGATAGAGCCAGAGGGGCATGCCACTGGTGGTGACTTCAAATTCGAGCCAGTCCGTTGTTGCCCCCAGGGCACTGATAAACCTTGGCGGTAGCGTCTGACTAAGCTGGTCCTGACTGCCGCCCAAGAGTCGCTTCCAGGCGGGTTGTTTGGTCTTAAGGGTATGACATTCGGCTTTGTCTGGATCTAAGTCAGCTAACTCGGCAGCCCAGCGACGGGCATCTTCTTCGGTGCCGAGGCGATCAACAACGCCCATGGCTAGGGCTTGCTCACCGGTAAAGATACGACCATCGGCAAAGCCCCGAACGGTCTCTTCTGCCAGTTGACGGGCCTGGGCGACGGTTTTAACAAATTGACCGTAGCTGACATCAATCATCTCTTGTAGGATGCCTTGCTCTGGCTCGGTCAGTTCTCGATCAAAGGCCAAAATATCTTTGTAGGGGCCAGACTTGATCACTTTGAAGGAAACACCGACTTTATCCAGCAATCGCTCTAGGTTATTGCCCCGCAGAATCACGCCGATGCTACCGGTGATGGTGCCGGGGTTCGCGACAATATGCTGAGCCCCCATGCCGATGTACACCCCACCTGAGGCAGAGATATTTCCAAAACTGGCCACAATCGGGATTTTGTCCTGTAGCCGCTTCAGGGCACTGTAAATTTCTTGAGAGTCGCCGACTGTGCCCCCAGGGCTATCGATGCGGAGGAGTAGGACGGGAAACTTTTTTTCAACAACTTCCTCGATCGCCTCAAGGACTTGTTTACGGGTCGGACCGGCGATCGCGCCAGTGACTTCGATGCGGGCAATAGATTTGCGAAAACGGGACTTAAACGGCCAGATCATGGGCAAGCGTACCAAGAGATATCTAAGGATATGAATAGACGAGAGCCGGATAAGGCATCGCAGCAAGGCCTTCGTCTAAAGACCCAATCACTGCATCAGGATGGCAATGATTGGGTCTGGTTTATTGTAGCGGCCTATTTTTTAGGATGCGGTTCCTAGCATGGGTCAGCAAAGCGAACTATTCAACCACAAATTCACGGCGGATGGGACGAGCCGTATTGGTCTCTAAAAAGACGGTGACATCGTAGGTTCCAGCGGGGTAACCGCTGTCAGGGCCGGTCAAGCTGTAGACAAAGGTGCCCAAGTCCGGCTCGATGGGATAGGTCTTGACGTTGAGTTCTTGGATGCCGCCACTGGGGCCTTCGAGATAGCGCCAGACAAAGGTGAGATCCACCGTATCGTCTTCAGGTCGGGCAAAATCGCTGCCAATATCGATGTCAGCGGCCAAGGTCTGAACCCCAGCAGGAAAGGTGCTGTCATCGGTGGCACAGCGATCGCTATTGTCAATGTCGGTGGCTTCATCATCGCCCGCATCCGCCTCAAGCTGAGCCAGCTCTTCTTCAGTGAGCTGCTGCTCACAAAGCTTGAAACCGGTCAAGGGTGTGCTTGAGTCCGACAACGTTCCTTCTGCTCGGGCGTCAATGGCATCGGTGTCATGCCAAACCGTTATCGTTTCCGTTTGGGTCGAAAAGGCTGGGTTAGGCGATGAGAGGGTGATTTCGTAAGCGCCAATTTCAAAAGAGGACAGCGGAATATCGATTTTTAGATCGGTATCATCTGGGCGAATCGTGCCTTCTACAGTGTCAAGCAGTTCCGCTTGGCCGGGTTCAGGGATGTAGTTGACGCTGACTTCGAGGGGAATTTCACTGCGGATATATTCAGGCCCTGCAGTTAGGTGCAGCTTGTCAAAGGCCCCTTCTAAATAGAGGCTATAGTTTGACTCACAACGCGCCCCGTCTAAGGTGCCGCCCGAAGTGCCACAGAGCGCCAGGTCATTGAGCTGGGGTGGGTTGCCGGTAAGTTCAAAATCTTGGGTGACAGTGGTCTCTCCAATTGCGATCGCAACCTCATAGTCCCCGATGGGTAGCTCATTGAGCAACAGCTCAAACTGTACTGAGTCTTGACCCTCTGCTTCCAGCTTTTGGGTATTGGTGTAAACAACACTGGCCTCATTCGCTGTGTAGTTCAGCTCAAGGGTAGCGTCCTCTCCTTTTTCGCGACCCGATAAGGCCACCACCACATAGGCCGTATCGACTTGGTCAACGTTCAAACTGTCTCGATGTTCGTTACATTTGTCTGCCTCAGGGGCCTCACAGACCTTTGCTAACGTGGGGGTAGGGGTAACAAATAGGGTGGCAATCAACAGAATAAAAGCGGCAGCAACTTTGATGGCCTTCGGCTGCAGAAACGGGAGCTTAGGTTCAATCCAGCGCCGCTGGATGGGTGGAAAGACCACCAAAAAGGCTACCAGGGCCACCAGAAATGCCGTCCAGGCACCCCCTACAAAGCTGATTAGAATGACGCCACCGGTGATCAGCGACAACAGCCACTGCAGGATGGTGAGGCCCACATTCAGCAGAGTTTTCAGGGTGTCCATCGGTATCTTGAAATCAGAATCATGACCCTACCATGCCCTTTTCCCGAGTGCTACGCAATCTGACCGTGGGTTTAGTCACGTGAATACCCTACAGGCCCGGTCGCTTAGCCGTGCGGAACTTGATCGCCGTCGGACTTTTACAAATTGGGTTCGTAATTTGGGTGGCCTACCCGGCTCGACTTTACGGCAGCTTGATCTGGGGAGTGCTCTGGCTGTGTCCTCTGGTGTTTGCCCATCAGCTATTGCCATAACGCAGCACAGCCAAGTTTTAAGAGCGCCCATACACGAAAGCTAGAACCGCTGGCCATTCCCCTGATCCGGTGGTGAGGAGAGAGCATCGCCCATGCTTCAAACTTTGGCGATCGCGATGCTTCAGAGTGAGTAGGCAGTTGTTGTTAAGAACGATAAACTGATTACAGACTGGGTTCCATTGCAGAAAAAGGCTCAGTTTTTCCCGCACAGGTGTTCGCAATCCACGTTGCAGGTTAGACGGCAATCATGCCGTTTTTAATGTCGCGCGCTTTTGGGAAGCAGAATTGTGAAAAAAACGAATGGCTCGAAGGACGTAACAGATCTGAAGGGTGTAGATGAAGGCTGGCGGGTCCAAGTCTACGATCGCGATCGCCGCCTGATTTGCCTGCTAGAGCCCTCCCACGGCTGGACCTTCTTTCTGGGCTGCGTAGCGGGCTTTTTAATCGCCGCGATCGGCTTTAGTCGCACAGCACCAACTCCACCCCCGTCAATAAATCCACCAGCAGAGAACGCCCCTCTGCAGATGGAATAGCGCCAAACCAAATTCATCAAAGAAATCGGGTGCGACTCTCAAGTCGCACCCGATTTCTTTGATGAACCATGAAGTCTACGATCTCAACCTTCATTAGCCCCAAATATCTTAAGCATCTAAACCAAAAAGATTTTCTTATGGGTTGGATTTGACATCGTGTTCGAAATCTGAGTTCGACAGTGATTTTTCAGGGCGCTTTAGATATAGACTTAACAATATGAAAAATCTATTGTCCATAGACAAAAGACTATGAAAGGTTGAAGCCGGCAACGGGTAACAACCCTCCATACTCGGTTCGGAGAACGGCCACCTCTGGACAGTCTGTCGATAGTTTTTTGCGTAGCACCTGTGCTGTGGGGTTGAAGTGCTTCACCCTGACTTTTTCAACTTTTTGAAGCTCACTTATCACAATGATCACCCCTTGTTGAGGGGGTGAAAGGAGGTATTGGTGGATTTTTTATCCGAGTTTTTTACGCTCTTTTTGGGGAAGTTGCAGTCCCCAACGCTGGGCTTTTTGATCGGGGGCATGGTCGTAGCCGCTCTCGGTAGTCGGCTGACGATTCCCGATGCGGTCTATAAGTTCATCGTCTTCATGCTGCTCATCAAAGTCGGCTTGAGCGGCGGCGTTGCTATCCGCGATGCCAATCTGGCGGAGATGCTATTGCCCGCCCTATTCGCGGCGGTCATCGGTATCTCAGTTGTGTTCATTGCCCGCTACACGTTGGCTCGGCTACCAGGAGTCAAACCCTTGGACGGTATTGCGACCGGGGGCTTGTTTGGTGCTGTAAGTGGCTCGACCCTCGCCGCTGGCATAACGCTGCTGGAATCAGAAGGACTGCAATACGAGCAGTGGTCCGCTGCCCTCTATCCCTTTATGGATATCCCAGCCCTGGTAACGGCAATTGTCTTGGCAAGCATTTATGCAGGCAAACAGAAGCGCGAGAAGTACCTCAGAAATCAAGAGGCTATCAGCAAAGAAGCCTATTACGGCGACCAGGGTGGCGGTGCCGCAGTTCTCACCAAGCCAAGCGCCCCTGAAAACAATCGGGTGAAGATCTGGCCCATCATCCAAGAAAGTCTGCAGGGTTCTGCCCTTTCGGCTCTACTACTCGGTCTGGCGCTAGGTATTCTGACTGATCCCACGCGGGTCTATGAGGGCTTCTATGATCCCCCATTCCGTGGTCTGCTTTCGATCCTGATGCTGGTCATGGGTATGGAAGCTTGGTCAAGACTGGGCGAATTGCGCAAGGGGGGCCAGTGGTATGCCCTCTATGCGGTGTTGGCACCCATAATCCACGGGTTCCTTGGCTTCGGTCTCGGCTATGTTGCCCACATTGTTACGGGATTCAGCCCTGGCGGTGTTGTACTTCTATCCGTCATTGCGGCCTCCAGTTCAGACATCTCTGGGCCGCCCACATTACGTGCGGGTATTCCCAAGGCCAACCCCTCTGCTTACATCGGCTCGTCCACAGCCGTCGGCACACCGGTTGCCTTGGCTATATGCATTCCGTTCTTCATTGGGCTCGCCCAGGCAACCATGGGGGGAGGTTAATGCTAGAAGGGTTTGCAGTCTGCCGGTACTCCTGTGGTCCGGCAGACCGACCCAGCAATGCCGCATCTAGGCTGCCTTTCCTCTTAACCCTTTACCTTTAAGACCATGGAATCCTTGTCGTCAGATACTTCTCCTCGGTGGGGCAATTGGTTTAGTGGAGCCCACATCGTTCGCTTACTGGAACTGGTGCAGGACTGAATTGTGATTTCGTTGTGCATTGGCCTGTTTAGCTTCATGGTGATGCAATTGCGAGAGATGTTTCTGTTGCTCGTCTCAACGATGATTTCTGAGCCGTCGAGAAACACAGTTACCCAGTTTGATGACCACATACGTTAAGTAACACACACTATCTAGGAGGTAACCCCCATGGCTAAACCAGCCAAAAAGCTTGTCATCATCACGGAAAAGTTGCTGATGAAAAAGATTGGCAAAATAATTGATGCAGCCGGGGCAACTGGCTATACCGTGTTAGAAACCGGCGGCAAAGGCAGTCGCAACGTGCGCTCATCAGGACAACCCAATGTCGGTGACACTGAGTCAAACATTAAGTTCGAGGTGCTTACCGACACACGGGAGATGGCGCAGGCAATTTCGGATAAAGTTGCAGCCGAATTTTTCGAAGATTACTCAGGCATCGTTTACATCTGCGATGCGGAGGTCTTGTACGCCCACCAGTTCTGCGGGGTAGACGGCTGTTGAAGCGAAATGGGGCAAACCTGAGAAGCCGGGGCATGACCCCGGCTTTTTAATGGCCAACTATAGCTCGGGTATCCCTGTTGAGGTACAGCGGCTAGCACGTCAGCCTTTAGGATAGGGAAGGACCGATGGAAGCGGAATGATAGGGATTCAGGATGGACATTAAACAAGGCTTTGCGAGCACAGTTGGCAATACGCCGTTGATTCGACTTCATAGTTTCAGCGAAGAAACCGGCTGTGAAATCCTCGGCAAAGCTGAATTTCTGAATCCCGGTGGCTCCGTCAAAGATCGTGCCGCTTTGTACATTATCAAAGCAGCTGAAGAACAGGGCGCGCTGTGGCCAGGGGGAACCGTGGTTGAGGGCACCGCTGGCAATACGGGCATCGGCTTGGCCCATATCTGCAATGCCAAGGGGTATAAGTGCTTGATCGTTATCCCTGAGACCCAATCCCAAGAAAAAATGGACCTGCTGCGGACCCTGGGTGCGGAGGTGCGCCCCGTCCATGCTGTGCCTTACAAAAACCCCAATAATTACGTCAAGCTCTCAGGGCGTCTGGCCGAAGAGATGGAAAATGCCATCTGGGCCAACCAATTTGATAACTTGGCCAACCGCCGCGCCCACTATGAAACCACGGGTCCCGAGATCTGGGCGCAAACCGAGGGCACCGTGGATGCCTGGGTGGCCGCGACGGGGACCGGTGGCACCTACGCCGGGACAGCACTCTTTTTAAAGGAAAAGAACCCCGATTTGAAATGCGTGCTTGCCGACCCCATGGGCAGTGGTCTATACAGCTATGCCAAAACCGGTGAAATCAAGCCTGAGGGTAACTCGATTACAGAGGGCATCGGTAACAGCCGCATCACGGCCAATATGGAGGGCGCGCCCATTGATGATGCCGTTCAGGTAGATGACCCCGAGGCGCTGCGAGTGGTCTACCAACTGCTTCACAAGGACGGTCTGTTTATGGGCGGGTCTGTGGGCAGCAATGTGGGGGCCGCAGTCAAGCTAGCCAAGGAGATGGGGCCGGGGCACACCATTGTGACGGTGCTCTGCGATAGCGGTGCCCGCTACCAATCCCGGCTCTTTAATCAAGACTGGCTAACGGAGAAAGGGCTTTGGTCCGATGACCTTATCCCAGCTTGATACCGTAGTCGCTAATCTTCAGCAGCTCTTTGGAGTCGGGACCTCGCTGTGGCACCCAATCCTAGGGGGCATGGTTGGCTAAGTCATTGTGGGCGATCGCCCCTTTCTCCGTAACGATCGCCGTAATCAAATGAGCTGGAGTTAGCTCCGCCAAGGGATGATAAGCCCCCACGCCAGGTGGGCAAATCGGGGTGTCGCCCAGTTGGCACACATCGCTGGTATTGCCCTGGGCGATCGCCATGCCCTGACCATTTTCCATGGCAAAATCAATGGTCGATAATGGGGCCGCCACTAAAAAGGGCACCCCTTCGGCCTTAGCGGCCAGAGCCAAGGGGTAGGTACCAATTTTGTTGAGGGTATCGCCGTTGGCGGCGATGCGATCGGCCCCGACTACCACCGCATGGATACGCCGCTGCTGCATGAAATGGGCGGCCATGCTGTCGGTGACGACGGTAACGGGAATCCCTTCCTGAACACATTCCCAAGCGGTTAAGCGAGAACCCTGGAGCCAGGGACGGGTTTCTCCAGCCAATATTTGCTCTAGGCGCTCCTCTTGCCAAGCGGTACGCACAATCCCTAGGGAAGTGCCGTAGCCGGAGGTGGCCAAGGCCCCATGGTTGCAGTGGGTATAGAGGGTAAGCTTCTCGGGGGCAGCGGGCAAAGCGGCTAACCCATGGCGACCGATCGCTCGGCAAATATCCCAGTCCTCTTGCTGTAGGGCTTGGGCCGTGGTTAGGAGTTGCGTCCTGAGTTGCTCAACGGTGCCTTGGGTCGTTTGGGCGACTTTTACCATGTGGTCCACAGACCAAAGTAGATTGGCTTTATCGGGGCGGGACGCCTTGAACTGTTCTGCAATTGCCTCCAGCCGTTCTAAAAAGGCATCGCGATCTTCTGTACTGATGCCGAAAGCCGCCAGACAAAGGCCGTAGGCTACGGCCAGGGCCAGGGCCGGACCGCCACGCACAATGCGATCGGCAATGGCCGTGAGCATATCTTCATAACGACTGATCGCCACTACCGCATACTCACGGGGGAGCTTCCGTTGGTCAATCAGCAGCACTTTGCCTTGCTGCCAGATGACGGGGTAAACGTGGGTATCGACGGCAACTTCAGTCATGGGCGTTGGTCCCAGGGATAACGGCAGGCAAGGTTACAAGCATTACCCTACCTGAATCCGCCATGGAAACTCGAATTTAGGCCGGGACTAAACCTTGAATGCCCAAATTGTTCCCGTCCTCATCGACCCTTTTTTTATGGCGTTAACATACTTGATTCATCTGGCCTATGCCCTCACCCCAAACCCCTCTCCCAAAGGGCTATTCTTTACGAAAAAGTCGTTCTATCGCTTTTCAGAAAAGGGGTTTGCAAGTTGCTTGTCCCCCAGAAGAGCCAATATCGGAATCGGGGGCTGGCCCCCAAACCCCCTGATATGGGGGCCTAACTCCCCCAAACCCCCCGAAAGGGAGATGCGGTTTGGGTCGTGAATGCGCACGGTAAGACGACAGGGGCGAGGCTGGCAACAATCCATTCTCAAGGCATGGATTAGCCGCAGCATTCTTGAGCCCGACCAGGGCCAGCCCAAGCGCTGGCCCAAACACGCATTTAAATCTGAGGCATGCTGACCGGCATCGCTTGAGCCAGATTAAACTTCGCCAAGATGGTTTCAGTCATTTGAGCAGGCGTGAGGCCAAGGGCGATTTTGGACTGATCAGGGGTGGCATGATCAACCAGAACATCTGGAACGCCGAGGCGCAGCACGGGCACCATTATCTGTGCATCCAGCAATGCTTCAGCAATCCCAGAGCCAAAGCCGCCGATGGTGCATCCTTCTTCCAGGGTCACCACCCGACCCAGACGCTGGGCCAAGGGCAAAATCAGCTCCTCATCTAAAGGCTTGGCAAAGCGGGCATTTACCACCGTCGCTTCTACCCCATGCTCACTCAGGATTTCGGCGGTTTGCATGGCGGGGTACACCATGGAACCGTAGCCCAAAATCAGCACGTCATCACCGTTGCGGAGCACCTCTGCTTTACCAATGGGCAAAGACTCCCAGCCCTCTTCCATTAGCGGTGCGCCGACCCCATTGCCTCGGGGATAACGAACGGAAATCGGGCCATCGGTGTATTCAATACCGGTGACAATCATCCGCTGCAGTTCGGCCTCATCTTTAGGGGCCATCACCACCATGTTGGGGATGCAGCGCAAATAGGCAATGTCGTACATGCCCTGGTGGGTGGGGCCATCTGCCCCCACAATTCCAGCCCGATCTAGGCAGAAGAAGACCGGTAGCTTTTGAATGCAAACATCGTGAATGATCTGGTCAAAGGCCCGCTGCAGGAAGGTGGAATAGATCGCAGCTACAGGACGCAATCCTTGGGTGGCCATACCGGCGGCTAGGGTGACGGCGTGCTGCTCGGCAATGCCCACGTCAATGTACTGATCGGGCAATTTTTTGCAGAGAATGTCTAGCCCGGTGCCGGTAGCCATGGCAGCGGTAATCCCTACCACATTGGGATTGTCCTCAGCAATTTTGGTCAGGGTATTACCGAAGACCTTGGCATATTTGGGGGGCTTGGGGGTCTTTGAGGGCTTGGCCTTGCCAGTGGCTAAGTCAAAGGGAGACTGGGCATGGTAACCGACTTGATCCTTCTCGGCGATTTCGTAGCCTTTGCCTTTGACAGTGGCCACATGGACCAGCACCGGACCGGTGATATTGTGGGCTTCCTTAAAGGTCGCGAGGAGTTCATCCAGGTTATGGCCGTCCACAGGTCCCATGTAGGTGAAGCCCAATTCCTCGAACACAGCCCCGACTTTGGGCACGGCCAATCGCTTCATCCCTTCTTTCACCCGGTTCAGCTCAGGGGAGAGGGAATCACCCACAAAAGGAATTTGACGGAACTGCTCTTCTAGGTTGTCGGTTAAGAACTGCATCGGGGGACTTAACCGCATTTTGTTGAGGTAGCGGGGAATCGCGCCCACGTTGGGCGAAATCGACATTTCGTTGTCGTTAAGCACCACCAGCAGGTTGGTGTCGGGCAGATGGCCAGCATGGTTAATGGCCTCCAGGGCCATACCCCCCGTCAAAGCCCCATCACCAATGATGGCGGCAACCTTGTAGTCTTCTCCCTTGCGATCGCGGGCGATCGCCATGCCCAGCGCAGCAGAGATACTGGTAGAGGCGTGACCTGCGCCGAAATGGTCAAAGCGGTTTTCACTGCGCTTCAAATAGCCCGCCACCCCATCTTTCTGGCGCAGGGTGTGGAAGTCGTGGTACCGCCCCGTTAGCAACTTGTGGGGATAGGCTTGGTGACCCACATCCCAAACCACCTTGTCGTGGTCTAAATCAAGGGTTTGATAGAGGGCCAGGGTCAACTCCACCACCCCTAAGCCTGGCCCCAGATGGCCGCCGCTGGCCGCGATGGTTTCGAGGTGCTTCTCGCGGATTTGACGGGCAATCTGCTCCAGTTGATGTATTGACAGATCGTGTAACTGATTGGGGTGGGTCAGCTCACTCAGGTGCATAGTGGAATACCCTCAGGTTTACGAAAGTAAGGTTGAAAATAACGTTAAAGTTACTTATATAACTGTAGAAGATTCACTTCCCCTTAGTAGCCACTAAAAGTCAGATTGGGTCTGTTTATAACGATTCAGGGGGGCTGAAAGGTTGGGCAAGATTGATTTATGGCCTGTTTTGAATCGTAATTATTTTGTTTTCAAGTCATTCTAGGGATTAACAATTTGCCATGATTCATTCTCTGAGGTCCCTGAACATGCGCTGGTGGCCAACGCTACCGTTTGTGGCGGCAGGGTTAATGGTGGGCCCCATTGGGATCGAACCGGCTCAAGCCACTGACTATGACACCTGTGTGGGGGATTTGCTGACCCTAGATCTAGATCGCGAAACCGTCGCTTCGGCCTGTGCATTGGCCTATCGCCCCCAGGAAGTCTCGGGCTGCGTTACGGGCGTGATGGCTGAAACAAACATTGCCCCTAGGGATGCCCTATCGGCTTGTAGCCGCGATCGCCGCCCCCCCGAGGTGGCCACCTGCGTCACCAGCATCCACACCAATTTGACCGTGGCAGACTTGCCAGAATCCCTATCGGTGCTAGATCACTGTCACCGCAGCCTCTTGCCCGTTCGCTACTCCGAATGTGTATTAGCCGTGGGACTGATTGCTGAATTCACCACTGCCGATGCGTTGGATCGCTGTATTTCAGCCGGGTATCGCCCTGAAAACGTCGCCCCCACCTATATTCCATCTGAATGAATATATCGAGGTTAGCGAGACGCTTTCTGCATCAAGGACAGGCCGACCCCAACTCCAATGATGGTGGGGAGCCAAGCTGCCAAAAACGGTGAAAAGAACCCCACCTCTCCCATGGCATTGCAAATAAACGAAAACAGGTAGTACCCAAAGATAATCACCACGCTAAGCCCAAAACTGGTGGCGCGACTGGTGCGTTGGGGACGGACACCAAGGGAGGCTCCGACCAAGCCGAACACCACACAGACAAAGGGCAGGGCGTACTTTTGCAGAATTCGGGTCTCCCAGGTGCGAATGGTGCGCTCGTCGCCCCCTTTGCGGACCACGGTCTCCAGATGGCGGGTGGCCTCAGCAATATTCATCTCCGTATCTTTTTTGGTGCGACTGGCTAAATCCAGTGGTACCCGAGGGATCTGGAGTTGCTGATTGTCGAATTTAACAATGTGGCGAAAGGAGCCATCTGGGGAGACCGCATAAATGGTGCCGTCATAGAAGTCCCAGGTGTTTTTACCAAAATCCCACGTGGCAGAATCAGCGCTCACCACTTGCCCCAACCCCTCCTGGGAAAAATCCAAAATGGTTAGGCCATACATGGTCTCCCCATCAAAGCGACGGGCGTAAAAGAGCCGCTTCAGTTCCTGGGCACTGGCGTCATCGGCAGCGGGCTGGAACTCTTGGTACAGAATGTTGCGTTCTTGAAAGGGGGGCCGCTCTGAATTCAAGGCGGCCTCTAGGGTGACGGAAGCTCGATAATTAGCGGCTGGGGTAATCAGCTCGTTAAACGTAAAGGTGAGTCCGGTCACGAAAAGGCTCAACACCACCGCTGGGGCAATAATCCGCCGGACACTCACCCCACAGCCCCGCAGGGCAATCAGCTCACTGTCGCTGGACAGGCGGCTGTAGGTCATCATCGTGGCCAACAGCGTAGACATGGGGAAGGCCAACACCACAAACTCTGGCAGTTTGAGCACAAAAATCTGTAAGGCTAGGTTGATGGACAGCCCCGCATTGGTGACTTGGCGGATCAGTTCAAATAAAGCCCCCACGGAGATGCCAATGGAGGAAAACGCCCCGACGCCAAACAGAAAGGGAAAGGTCAGCTCTCGGGCAATGTAGCGATCCATGATCGTGGTTCTCAGAGCCGAGAATCCACTCGATTGGGGCGACTGCGGCGGAAGGGTGGTGGCCATGGTCAGGGAAAACCGTCACAACACATTAACGAAAAGGCGGCGCAAGGCTTGGACCCTCAAGGTTTAAAGCCTTCACCCAAGTAGTGCTGGCGCACCAGGGGATTGCTATAGAGATCCGTGGCAGAACCCGAGGCTAAAATTTGCCCTTCGCTCATGATATAGGCGCGATCGATGATTTGGAGGGTCTCGCGGACGTTGTGGTCGGTAATCAAAATGCCCATGTTGCGATCGCGCAGTCGAGCCACTATGGCTTGAATCTCGGCAACGGCGATCGGGTCTACCCCAGCAAAGGGCTCATCTAGAAATAAAAACTTGGGGCCATCCACCCCAGTCGCCAGGGCTCGGGCCAACTCGGTGCGGCGGCGCTCCCCCCCTGAAACCTGGACCCCCAGGGTATTGGCCACGGTTTCTAGACGAAATTCTTTCAGCAAATGATGCAAGCGATCCTCGTGCTCTTCCGGCGGCACCTTAGTCTGCTGCATCACCAGCAATAAGTTATCGCGCACCGTCAACTGGCGAAAAATACTGGCTTCTTGGGCCAAGTAACCAATCCCCAACCTGGCCCGCTGATGCATGGGCAATTCGGTAATGTCGATTTGGTCTAGGCAAACCCGGCCCCGATCCGGCTGCTCTAGGCCGGTAGCCATATAAAAAGTGGTGGTTTTGCCCGCGCCATTGGGTCCTAAAAGGCCCACGACTTCCCCTTGGGCAACGGCCAAACTAACCTGGCTGACGACCTGGCGCTTGCCATAGGTTTTCTGGACGTTCTCTAAGACGATCTTCAAGTTTCGAGGGACCCCAAGAAGCACATAGAGCAGCGGGAGGAATTTCCTTCCAGCCCAAATTGTATATCAGAGGGGCTTCACGGCCCTAGGGGTTGTCGGCAGGGGTGATTGGAGAAATTTGGAGCGATCCATCGGGATCGGGCAAGGGGTTATCGGACTGGATGTTGGGGTTGCTAGGGCCGTCCGCGGTCGGTTCAACGGATTCGGGGACGAGATAAATAGATTGCACCTGGCGATTGGGTTGGGGTAGAGCCACAAACCGGCCTTCGTCGATTAGGTAGGTAATGGTTTCGGCCTCAATGCGGTTGCCCTCTTGGTTGACCACCACATTGCCACTGAGGATGATGCGCCGCTCTTGGCTGAAATACTGGGCCTGGGCGGAGGTGGCGAAAATATCTCGCGAGGGGTACTCAACCTGGACATTACCCCGCGCGGTAATTACCCCCGTCAGGGCATTGGCCTCTTGCACATCGGCTTTGTGAGTTATGGTGCCGCCATTGCTTTGGGCAAAGGCCGTGGCCCAAGTTAGGGTCGTAAACGACAAGCCCGCTAGCCCCGCGAGCAGCAGGGTGCGTCCCCATGGATGCCAAGATTTGAACCGCCAAAATTGCTTGAGCCGTTGCATAGTCCTCCCCCCACGACTTACAACCCCTAGACCTAAAGTCACAGAGCTGAGTTCCTTTACTCTACCGTGTCCCCTCGAAGCACCCATAGACCCAGGGGAGAAAATTCCCTAGGGTCGATTTCGCTGACTTAAGGGGCGACGGTTTGCCGCAGAAAAGGGGCGATCGCGGTAGCGACCTTCTCAGCCCAATCTTCCTGGGCGTAGTGCCCGACTTCTTCCAAGGATGTCAGGGTTCCATTCGGCAGGGCTTTGACCCAGTCCTCTGCTAAAGCAACCGGCAACCAAGGATCGGCAATGCCCCACAGCAATAGGGTCGGCTG
Organism: Leptolyngbyaceae cyanobacterium; assembly: GCA_050043365.1. Taxonomy (GTDB): domain Bacteria; phylum Cyanobacteriota; class Cyanobacteriia; order Phormidesmidales; family Phormidesmidaceae; genus PCC-6406. The sequence continues at coordinate 36,028 of JBHJIP010000096.1, read as the reverse complement.
CTGCCAGGTCTTGAGCCCCGCTTCAATATCGGCGGTGGTTTTAGCCAACTGTAATTTACGCATCGTGGCTAGTAGGGCTCGACCCGACACAGATTCTTGCAAAAAGGGGCGACGGTAAATGTCTAGATCCTCGTCATCCACTTGATAGGGACCGCCCCCTTCGAGGGTGCGATCCACCAGGAGTGGATCTTGCGTCATCACCTCACCCGCCAGGGGCAGCGCCATTTTGCGGATCTTCCAGGGCAGCTTGGCGGCGGGGGAGAGGGGTGCATTGATAATCACCAAACGGGCGATGCGTTCAGGGTTAGCCAGGGCGTAGAGCAATCCGTGACTGCCCAAAAATCCCTGCACCACCAGATGGATCTGCTCCAGTTCCAGAGCATCGATAAAATCCCCGAGAGCTTCCACAAAAGCTTCCGGTGTGTAGGCAAAGTCTTGGGGTTCGGCCCGAGTGGAAAAGCCATGGCCAATCCAATCCGGGGCGATCGCCCTCAGTCCTTGCTCAGCCAGGGTGGGCAGTACCCCACGCCAGCTATAGCCCTGGGAGACTAACCCGTGCAACAGCACTACTGTCGGCTGATCGGACTGACCTGACAGGGGTAAGGCTTCTCGATAAAACCACTCTAGGGACCCGACTGATATGCGCTGCTCTGCGATCGCCACGTTTCCTATTTCGCTCCGGACTGAAGGTGGCTATGAGCTTATCCTTCTGGGCTTCACCGAGGCAAGGAACGTAAACCGGGGATTCACATCACTCTTCCTCCAGGATGGGTCCACGTGGGTAGGGCAGACGGTGACGGGCACAGGCTTGTTTGATCCGCAGCACCAAATCCGTTTGATAGACAAACTCATCGCGAGCATCGATGGGATAAGACTTGAGCTTGAGATGAGTGGCCCAAGGATCTTCTGAAACCACCACCACGACCGGCAGCTTCAGTTGGGTGTAGCGGCTGCTGTAGGCCGCCTGATACAGGATATTCACCGCCTGGGAGATATCTGCCTCGTGGGAAAAGTAAAAGTGGGTCACCACCTGGGCTTCTAGCTGTCCGCTGTTGGCATTTGAGATCGGATCGCTCCAAATCACGCTGTGGGGAATGGCGACGGTATTGTCGTCTGGGGTCCGCAACCGCAACGTCCGAAAGCCGTAGTCCACCACTTCGCCATAGTGGTCACCAATTTGGATGCGATCGCCCATGCGAAACGGCCCCTCAAATAAACTCACCACCCCCGCCATAATGGCGCTGACATAGTCTTTAAAGGCAAAACCCAGGGCCACAGCAATGGTGCCAGTCAGGGCAAATAAATTGCTGCCGGTCAAGTTGAGTAAAAGCCCCAGCAGATAGCTGAGCGCAAAGGTCAATAAAAGCCCTCGCCAAAAAGGCACCGACTGCTTGATCTGCAGTCGAAACCGACGCGGTACTTTTTCAGAGATGGCGTTGGCGAAACTGCGAATGGCAAGCAATAGCCCATACGTAATCAACAGGGCCAAAGCCGCATGAATCGCGACTCCGAGGGTAAGGTCCTTAAACAGACTCTCGATCGTTTCTTCAGAGGGAATCGCCGGTTGGCCCAGGGGAAACAGGGATAGCAGCATCGCCATGGTCATGTTTTCCCAATCAAGAAGTTGTTGTTGGCCAACTCACTGCAGAGTCGATGGTAATGGGCGGGATGCACCGTCAATCGCCGTCCCCATTGGATGATGATTCCCTCTCGCTGTAGCACCTGTACTCGCGATCTAATTCGTCGCTCCGCCTCGCCCAAACTCAGGGCCAGGTGCGATCGGGTCATTTCCCGGTGGATTAATAGGGCATGGAGGATATATCGATCCAGGGCCTCTAGGGACATCAGGCTGGGGAAAGCGGGTTTAGCAAATTGCAGCTCAACCGTTGCCTCTGCTGTAATTGCTCCATCTTCATTCAGATCACTCGACTGCAGCCGCAGGGACTGCAGCCAAAGCTGTGCCGCTAGGGTGCTCGTCTCACCCGCCAGATTAGCCAGACTCTCCCAATTGCCCTGATCTTCCGGGAATTTGAGATTGGGCGAATCCGGCAACGGTTCTGCCAAGACGGGATCCAGCCAAGTTTGCAGGACCTCTGCCGTTAGCTCAGGCAAACAGATCACCTGCTCCAGGTAGGCATTCACCTGGCAGACTTTCTCTAAAAAGGCCCAGGCCCAGTGATTACAGCCAAACACCCAAAAGCGAGACACGTCTTGGGAGGCCAGGGCTTGCAAATATTCGATGCCTTCCCACCCCTGAATGCAGCGCAAATAGCAGGGCTCTAGGCTGGGAATCACCATCACCGTTGGGCGTTTGTCTTTTTCGGCTTCAGCCTTTTTATCCGCGGTTTGCTCGGGTTCGAGTTCCCGCCGTAGATGGTCCAGAATGGTGAGCGGATCCGGAGGCCGTTGATAGCCCCCCAGAAACTGTCGCACCTCATAGTCGGGCAAGTCGTCCTGAAAGCTGGCTTTGAGAATCGGGGCGATCGCTTCGACCGGTGAACTCAACACCACCAGGCTGTTGTTGGACGTGTCGGGACTGATTTGCCAAGCATTGAGGGCTTCTTTGAGGGCCTCATGAACAGCGGCTAGATAGTCTTGGGGAATCGGGAGCTGCTTGATCTTTTCGCTGAGTTGATGTCGGAGGGCGGGGGGCAGTTCAGTTATGTCGTCTGTAGGATCAGGGGTTTGCCCTTGAGAAAACCGCCCTGGCAGGGCTTCGAGGAAGGAACGAATCGGTTTTCCCACCATGGCCACACCCCAGCGGTTTTCTTGATCCTACTGGTTAACGGCACGGCACAGCCTTAGTGAGGAATAGCAGAGCGTTTAGAATCGGGCCGCCGTCAGCGTATGGTGACGTTATCGTCGTTGCTGTCTTAGATGCGATCGCCCCAACCGATTTCAAAATGGCTTCACGCTGCTGCCTTTGTGCTGATTTCCCTCTGGGTCTTGCTGTGGATTTGCGTGGCGATATGGCCCTACCACTCAGGTTTGTGGGGCTACGGCTGGGGGCTCTTAGCGGGGTTCATCGCCTTGGGGGTTGCCGCTAAAGTTTCGGCTCGGCCTTTAAACGGGAGCGATGCGATTTTCGACATCGTTTTCGCCAATATTCTCCAGATCTTTGTGCTGACGGCGCTAATGATCCACTGCGTGCCCTTCTTTCGAGTTGGGCTTTCTCTCCCTGATACGCCCCAAACCCTTTCCCTAGGAGGGTTGGGGAAAGAACGCCCCGCGTTGCCCAGCTATGTCACTGTGTCGGGGCAGTTGCGATCGCAGCTCACCATTCGTGATGTTTATCGCCCCAGTCACACCAAGCAGAATCCCAATCCTCGGCCCGTTGAGATTGTCTATACCCCTTTGGTCAGCAACGATTGGACCCCGACGGAACCGGTTGCAGTGCTGGTGGATGGAAGTCAAACCCAGAACCAGAGCACCTGGACTGGTATCCTCTATCCATTTGAGCCCAAAGCCCATGAACCTGGTCCATTGGTTAATCCGATGCTCCATATTGAAGGCATGGGGTACAGCGTCGCTTGGCTACAAGCCCGCGCCGACTTTCAAATTGAACCAGACTATTTGTATCTGTTGATGACGAATGAGAATCCGGCTCAAATGCGGCGACGGCTCTATATTGCTTTGGCGCTCTTCGGTATTTACTTGTTGGGCATGGCTTGGCTCTATGTCACACCGGAAAAACAATCCTGATCGCCCAAATTCTGAAATCTTCAGCTTCAACAAGCTTCAGTTACCCAGCGTCTTTCGGGCTGGACGTTTGAAAGAGACCGTTAAGGGGTGAACGCGTCAGCGGGAGCAGGATAGCCCATGCCCTGAAATCAAGGGACAGAAGCTATCTTGGCGCTGGATGCATAGCGCTTCCCAGGGCCATTGCTTTAATACCCGTTTTGTCTTCGGCAAAATTCACAAGCCGCAGCAGGTGATGATCCTGAGGGTTCGCCATCATCGAAATGGTGCAGTTGGGTACGATTCGGTTCATTTCCCGCTTGAGGCGGTTCATCAAGAGGGTTTTCGTCGCGTCAGGATGGGTCACATTCGGGTCAACTACCAAGTCCCAGAGGGTGGCATTAAATACGCCATCCCCTGTTGCCCGCACAAATCCTGCCAGCTTCTTTTCGCCAAAGGTCCAGGCAGCAAGGCAAAGCAGAGAATGTTGGAGCGCGATCGCCAACTTATCGACTGGCTGAGCAGGGAGCCCTGCCTTCCGAAACAGTTGGTTTAGCTCCGCTGGCGAGACGGCCCCCTTATCAGTACTGAAAAAAACACGGGTGGGTTTTGATGGCGAAGCGGTTGAAGAAGCAGAATTATCAAGCATAATCAGCAGGATTAACAGGCACCCTCAGCGCTCGACCCAAGCCTCGCTAACTGCCGAGGCATTTGAATGCTCTACTTTGGGACATATTCCTAAGCTAAGGCCTTGGGCTCGTACCTGTCACCTGCTGCATCAACACAACCTAAGCGACATCCATATTGCTCAATGAAGTCCTGAGGACCTTTCAAACACCCTCATCAACCTAAATAACTGGTAATGGAGATATTAGGATCTAAATCGGTTGCATAGGACGGCGCATTCAAGTCGGAGGCATCCCCAGCATAAAGATAGGTGCGCATCTCGCCTCGCCCCTTAATACTGATGCAGCCGCGATCTTCAAAGGGATAGCGATCTTTGAGATGTTGGTAGGTACTGGCGCTGATGTGGATGCGATCGGCAACACCGTGGGATTCCATGCGACTGGCGATGTTGACCGCGTCTCCCCATAGGTCGTAGCTAAACTTTTTGATGCCGATCACCCCGGCAACGACAGGGCCAGTGTTGATGCCGATGCGCAGGTGAAAGGGGGTGCCATCGGCCCGATGAAAGTTCTGGATTTCTTGCTGCATACGAATGGCCAAGGCCAAAATCGCCTCGGCATGGTCGGGGCGGCGTTGGGGCAGTCCTCCTACCACCATGTAGGCATCACCAATGGTTTTAATTTTTTCCAGGCCCATGCCGTCGGCAATGCAGTCAAAGGTAGAGAAAATTTTGTTGAGGATTTGGACGAGTTCGCTGGGGGGCATCTCAGCGGAGAGCCCGGTAAAGTCGACAATGTCGGCAAATAAAATTGTGGCGGCTTCGAACCGGGAGGCGATCGCCCCTGTTTCGGCTTTGAGCTGCTCGGCAATGGTCATGGGCAAAATATTGAGCAGCAGCTTTTCAGACTTCTCTTGTTCAGCTTTGAGGGCGGTTTCAGCGGCTTTGCGATCGCTAATCTCCTGGTGAATTTGCGCGTACATGTCGCAAAAGGCATTGGCCACCTCTCCCAGCTCATCATTGCGCTGCAGAGAGCGGGTGTAAAAGTTAGGCGGCTGATCTTGGCTGACCGCTTCTCCCGCCTTGCGGAGGTCATCTCGCAGGTGCAGCACCGGCACAATCAGTAACCGCTCTAGGACGATTACCGTGACCAGGGTGACGAAGATGGCGATGATAATCACTAGGCCAGTGATACCTAAAATGTAAAGCCGCATCTCCTGTTGCACTGACGTAGCGTCGTGGCGCACCATCAAGATGTACTGCTGTTGAAAGCGATCGCTGGGCCAGGCCACATCGTAGCGACGACCGCCCTGGGTGGTTTGACGAACCAGTTCACCTGAAGCGACCGACTCCCAAGATGCCGTAGGAATTTCGCCGAAATAATCGACCAAGCTGCCATCTGCCTCATACAGAGCAACCCCGGCAATCACCGAACCCGGTTTGAGCATGGCCTCAATCGAGTCCACCAAACTGCTGGCTGCCATGCCATCCATGGCGTTGTTTTTGATGGTGAACAACACTTCTTGGGAGAGTTCTTCTAAATCCCTGAGTTTCTCTTGACGGCGGCGGTGGTAAGAGGGCACAAAGATGATGCCTTCAATCACAACCAGGCTCAAAAACACCCAGCCGACGATGCGTCTGGAGAGGCGCGATCGCAATAGGCCCACTGAGGACTGCAGAATGCTAGCCATGGCGATTGAAGATTCCCTAGAACTCCATTCCATCCTACTGAAGTTGCCAAACCCCTTCCGGGTAGGACTCCAGAGGATTCCATAAGCTTTCCCTGAAAATTCGCTGAGCCCAAAACAAGACACCCAGAGCGTGATTTGGGCGATGAAATCATCTAATGCCAGGTTAAATATTGCGTTTTCAGGGCAGGTCAGTATACTTTCAGGACATTCCTATGGATGAGTCATCATCTATATCTAGCGTCATCAAACTTGGATTTAGGCTAAATCGCCACTAGGTTAAAACGCTGGTTCTGGGATTCGGCATTATGGCTTGTTGCCGTTTATGTAGGGTGATGTATGAGCAGTTCCCGTCACGCCCGTAGAGTTGTCGCCAGTGGGCAGCCGCCCCGGCCAGCGACAAGAGCCGTGCCGCCGCCAAAGCGGGGTCAGCGCCCTCGACCCCAGCGGCCAGACTCACGGTCGGCGAAGAGATCTCGTCCTCAGCCGGTTTACTCATCTCCAGTAGCGGCAAAAACGGCTACAGAGGTGGCAGCCTTGCAGAACCAGCTTCATCTCGACCCAGTTGGGCCAGATTTGCCCCCTAACCCTCCGGTATGGTCTCGCGTTGCCAGGAGCTGGAAGATCTGGTCCGTCGTTACCGTAGTGCTTTTTGGCGGCATTGCCGGAGCTTCTGCAATTAGCTTATTCCGGATTCCAAACTTGCCCAATTGTCGGGCCATTTTCTGGCCGACGGCTTCGGCAGCGACCCGGTTGCAATGTGCTGAAGCCTACGCCGATCAAGGGGATGTGGACAGCCTCTTGGCGGCGATCGCCCTCGTGGATGCTCTGCCCGAAGATCATCCGATGCGGGTTGAGATGAATGGGATGATCGAGGCATGGGCCGAGCAGATCCTCAATATTGCCGAGCGCACCTTCCATGAAGGCGATTTGAACCAGGCCATTCAGATGGCCCAACGCATTCCAACCTCAACCGCCGTGGCTGCAGTGGTGTCCGATCGCGTCCAAGCCTGGGAGCAGATTTGGCAAGAGGCTACCGATATTTTTGAGCGGGCCGAGGGCCATTTAGAAGACTCTGATTTTCGCGAGGCTTTCTCAGAAGCCATTCGGTTGCGAACAGTGGGCAATGACTACTGGGCTACAGTCAAGTACGAAGAGTTAACGGGGCTGATCAGTGCCACCCGTCAAGACCTCAATACCCTAGGACAAGCCCGACGTTTGCTCAGACGAGGCGCGAGCGCCGATGTGCTGGAAGCTTTAGAGCTGGCGCAGAGTATCTCGACAGAGAGTCCCCTATACGGTGATTCGCAACTTTTACTTAAAGAGATTGGCCAAGAATTATTAGTTTTGGCGGAATTAGCCTTAGACCGGGCTGACAGCGATCGCGCCCTCGAAATTTTGGGCAAGATTCCGCCAGAGGCCAACCTGGCCGCAGAGGTGGCCGACTTCCATACCTTGGCGGAAGCCTATGAGCTAACGTGGTCAGACTCGGCAGCCGCCTATGAGGCGGCGATTGTGCGGTTACAGAGCATTGGTCGAGATCGCCCCCTATATAGTCGCGCTCAGGCACTGATGCAGCAATGGCGACAAGACATTCAAGGGCTGGCTCAACTCGATTGGGCAAGGCGGATCGCAGCGGCGGGTACGGTGCATGATTTGCGGGCGGCCATTGCAGAGGCCCGCACCATTAGCGCTGACAGCCCTCGCTGGGGAGAAGCCCAAGACCAAATTCGCCAATGGCAGCGAGAAATCTCACGAATAGAAGATGGACCCATCTTGGATCAAGCCCGAGCTTTAGCACGCGGCGGCGATCGCGCTGGCCTGAGTGCAGCTATTAATACCGCAGGCAATGTGGATAGCAGCAGCGCCCTCTACGACGAAGCCCAAGACTTGATTGCCGACTGGCGCTGGACGCTACAGCGAATGGACAATGGCCCGATCTTGGACCAAGCGCGACAGTTGGCCAATAGTGGCAATATCGCCGCCGCGATCGCCACCGCTCGACAGATTCCCGCTGGGCAAGCTTTACATAGCGATGCCCAGAACTTAATCGCCGGTTGGGAAGGTCAGGTGCGCCAAACCCAGAGCCGCCAGGGCTTACAGCAGGCTTATGATCTGGCCCAAACCGGCACGGCGGCAGCCCTCAACCAGGCCATAGCGCTCGCGCTGGACGTACCTGAGAGCAGCGATCGCTGGTCGGAAGCCCAGAGCGCCGCCAATCAATGGAGTTGGGAGATCTTGGCCCAGGCTGAAGCAGAAGCGAACCGCGATCGCAGCCTAGCGATTCAACTGGCTCAGCAAGTTCCCGCCCGCACCGAAGCCTACGCCGCTGCCCAACTCAGGATTCAAGAATGGCGTGAGCTGGACAAGCCATCTGAGTAAAGCAATTTGCCAATGGGGCCAGGTTGACTCGATTCAGCCCCTCACTCCCGCTGCCGTCCCAAATAGGACGGAAACTTAGACCAATAACGCGTGCGATTCAGGGCAAAACACCTGAACTACCATAGGAAACCAGAGCCGTCACCCCTAAGCTTATGGAGTATACTTATAGTCTTGGCAGGGGTTTCCCGTGCTTAAATCAGCATGTCTCCTGAATGTTTCCATGACATTAGGACTCATTGCCAGCGCGGTTGGCTCCGAATACATATCGGAATTTGCCCACCATTACGGAGACAACTTAGGTAAACACTAGCATGGTCAATCAGTTAGAAAAGGAACAAGATACAGCGAGTATTGGGTTTACTCACGCAGACTTTGAAGCCCTTCTAGATAAGTACGATTATCACTTCAATCCCGGTGATACCGTTGCAGGGACTGTCTTTAGTCTCGAACCGAGGGGGGCGCTGATTGACATTGGTGCTAAGACGGCTGCCTATATTCCGATTCAGGAAATGTCCATCAACCGGGTAGAAAGCCCGGATGAGGTACTCCAGTCCAACGAGACCCGCGAATTTTTCATCCTCACCGATGAAAACGAAGATGGTCAGCTCACCCTTTCGATTCGCCGCATTGAGTACATGCGGGCCTGGGAGCGGGTGCGTCAACTCCAGCAAGAAGACGCCACCGTCCGTTCTGGGGTATTTGCTACTAACCGAGGCGGTGCTCTGGTCCGTATTGAAGGGCTGCGGGGCTTTATCCCTGGCTCTCACATCAGTACCCGCAAACCCAAGGAAGACTTGGTAGGCGAAGATCTGCCCCTGAAGTTTTTGGAAGTCGACGAAGAGCGCAACCGCCTTGTCCTCAGTCATCGCCGTGCTTTAGTCGAGCGCAAGATGAACGGCCTACAGGTCGGCGAGGTGGTCCTGGGTACGGTGCGCGGACTCAAGCCCTACGGTGCCTTCATCGATATTGGTGGTGTTAGCGGCCTGCTGCACATTTCCGAAATTTCCCACGATCACATCGATACGCCCCACAGCGTCTTCAATGTGAACGACGAAATCAAGGTGATGATCATCGACTTGGATGCTGAGCGGGGCCGGATTTCTCTCTCCACCAAGCAGCTCGAACCCGAGCCGGGTGACATGGTGAAGAACCCCGATGAGGTCTTCAACCGGGCTGAGGAAATGGCTGAAAAGTATCGAGAGCAGTTACGGAAGCAGGCCGAGGCGAAGCAGGCTGAGCAGGAAGGGAGTGATTACGTCGTTGAAGACAGTGGTGACGACATTTCTGCCAGCGACGATGGTGACGTTGAAGAATAGCTTGATTTCAGCCTGATAAGCTGAACCTGAACAAACAAAAAGCTGCGGCATTGCCGCAGCTTTTTGTTTGGTTTGATGTGGCCTTAAGCAGGAGCAAAAGCCACCGTGGCTTGTTGGCAAATCGCCTGTAAGTTCTGGGTCAAGTCCCGTCGTAGGTGGCGCTCAATTAGCTGGACGGGCACGGATCGGGGCGGATGCAGGGTGAGTTCATACCCGAGGTAAATCTGCGGTCCTTCAGGAGACTCTAGGGTTTCGAGGCTCCAGCATCCGTAGAAGTCCCTAAAGTCGCCCTCTACCATGTTGAAATCGAGCCGGTGGGGAAACTGTTCCGCCATGTCTAGCACCACGCGGGCACAGAACTTGATGTTGAGGAAGCATTGGGAGCCAATCTGCTCTAACCGGATTCCCTGCTCAGGATGGGGGATACGGCGGCTGAGGGTCAGGTTAGGAATGAAATCGGAGAGGCGGTCATAATCGGTCAATAGTTGCCATACCTGCTCTAGGGAACCCGGTACGGCAATAGTGGCCTTAATGCGGCGACTGCGACCTTCCAGCACCTCAGTGCTGATATCCACAGATGGGAGCACGGTAGACTCGCCCGTATTTCGGTCTGTTCTAAAGGGATGCATCATGGCTTAGCGCCTGACTCCTGCCCGCTATACAAACTGAACTCTTCTATTGAGTATTTATACTACCTGATCTAAATCCAGATTTTGGTGATCTGAACTGATCAAATGGGGCAAAAAAATCACCGCCAATACAAAGGCACTATAAAAACAACTCAACCACGCTAGCCCTCACTATACTGTGGGGGTGCTTATGGGTTTAGCTTACCCACCCTCTTGGGAAGACGGATTCCGCAAATCCCCTGGTTTATGAGATGTAGGCAGGAGGGTACGTGCTGAAATTCACGGGGTGGAGCGACCGTAATGCTGGTTTTGACATCTGGATGGGACTATGGCCGCGACGACAACTTCTGCAACGGCTCTGCAGGTTATGGGCACGGTTAAAGGTCCGGGCGAAACCGGTAATGAATATCTCTTTATTACGGCGAATCGTGATCAGGTCAAGATTGGTGAGTTTGTCTCTTACACCGCCACCCAAGGGGACGAAACCCTAGATATCCTCGGAAAGATTGCGGCACTGCGGTTGATTGATCACTTGCCCGATCGCCTCTTTGCCGACACCGCCATTAATCCAGAAGCGATCGCGGCCTTAGTGGGGTTCGCCTACCCCAACCCCGAGATTTACGAAGTTACGGTGACCATTATTGGTCACTTCCATCCTGCCCTGGGGTTTATTAACCCCCGCATCAGCGCTGAGCCGGGGGCCAAGGTGTATCGGGTTGATGACCAGACCCTGCGTCGGGTCGTAAATAAAAAACAGCCGGGGGAGGTGGGGGCGGCCCATGTGGGGTCGCTGCTGCTGCGTCCGGGGAATGCGGTGCCGGTGGCCCTAGATGTAAAGGAGCTGGTCAGCACCCACATGGCGATCTTGGCGGGGACCGGTTCCGGGAAGTCCTACACGGCTGGGGTTTTGCTAGAAGAACTTTTGGCTCCCCACAATCGCGCCGCTGTGCTGATTTTTGACCCCCATGGGGAATATGGCACCTTGGCGGAGATGCGCGGCCATCCCAAGTTTGTGGGGGCAGATGGCTATACGCCCCAGGTCAAAATTCTCAGCCCTGAGGACATTCGCATTCGCATGTCGTCTTTGGAATATGCGGACTTGCGCTCTCTTTTGCCAGAGATGAGCGATCGCCAGCAGGCCATCTTGAATAAAGGGTTCTCCATTCTGAAGCGCCACCGCAAAGGCGACTACCGCTGGGACGTGAATGACCTGATTCGGGCCGTGTATGAGGCGGACACCAGCTTAGATGACGAGGGCAACGAGAAAACCGGCACCTCAGCCCCAGCCCTGGAATGGAAGCTAGAAAAGCTGAATAATTCACCCTATTTTGATCGGATGGAACACCTAGCCCCCAAGGATCTGCTGGAGCCGGGTCAGGTCACCGTCCTACAAATGAATGAAATCACCCAGGAAGAGCAGCAGGTGATCTGTGCTGCGCTACTGCGCCAGAGCTACCACGCCCGGTTGGATACCGCTAAGGAAAAGGTGGCGGTCGGAGATGAGACCTATTTGCCCTATCCGGTTTTTATTTTGATGGAAGAGGCTCACCGGTTTGCGCCGGGTCACGAGCCCTCTCGCTGCAAGCAAATTTTGCGCACCATCCTCAGCGAGGGGCGCAAGTTTGGCATGGGGGTGGGGCTGATTACCCAGCGACCGGGTAAGCTCGACTCGGATGTGCTTTCCCAATGTATGAGCCAGTTCCTGATGCGGATTGTGAATCCGGTCGATCAAGAGAGCCTCAAGTACGGGGTGGAGGCCGCCGGTCGCGAATTGCTGAAGGAACTGCCCGCCCTCACCAAGGGACAGGTGATCATCTCGGGGGCCTGTGTGAATACGCCCGTGCTCTGCCAAGTGCGCCAGCGTCTCACCCAGCATGGCGGTAACACCATGGATGCCCCTCAAGATTGGCAGAACTATTTCCAAACCCATCGGGAGCGCGATCGCCAAATCACCCAAGCCCCGATTGCGGCGCGGCGAAAAGCCCAAAAGGTGGGTGGGGTCAGCATTGAGTGAGATGACGCTACATGTACATGCAGTGGCTACACAAGCGCGTTTTTAGAAAGTTGGGCTATGTGGCAGACTTTTGCCCTATTTGTGGAACCGTCAGACCTTTTGCTCTTTTTAAACTCAGATTTACCCCTTGGCTGACGTTTGGTGTGCTTCCGACAGATCCGCGTTCAGGCAAATTAGCTGAACATGTGGGCGATTGCCAAAAGTGTTCAGTCCGTATACCTATGAACGTAGAGCGGTATCGCTCGATTTCCCAGCGTTTGTCTGCCGATATAAATGCGGATTTACCGGTACTAACCCAGGAGACCTTCCCCAATGTGCGAGAGCATTATCGAGAGCGGTTCGACGCCATGGAGATTTTGTGGAAAAATCCAGAATCTCCCCAGGCCAAAAAGATTCGAGCGTCACTGATTGAAGAGCCTTTTTGGTTGCTTGCTCCTCTGGCAACGGAAAGAAGCATGGTTGATGTAGAGATTTTAACTTTATTAGCTCTTGGGATTGCTGGCGTTGTGCTGATGTTCCTACATGCTGATGAGCCAGTGCCACAGTGGTCGTTTTGGGTTGGGCTACCAATGACGCTAGGGCCACTATTACCTATGTGGGTAATAGTCATGCTAGCCAGACAGCGGTTTCTCAGAAAAAAGCAGTTGCAGGAACGATTGAATTCCCTGCAGCCAACGCTTCTAGAATTACAGACTTGTGTCAATACGCTCAGGCAAAAGCAATATCCTTTGAGATGGATATCCAGTGGTCAGAAGCTATTTGACTTTTTGCAGTCCACTGGACAGCGCGGCGATGATCTCCGAATAGATCTCACACTATCCTTCTTAGAAGCGGTTTTCGGTTGTCCTAAAACCTATGAGATCACACATTTTGAATACTGTTCAGCCTGCTCTGGCATCGGAAACCCATTAGGAAATAGTGAGTATGCTTGTCGAACCTGTGGCGGTAGCGGCTGCGAGTCAAAAACAATCAAGTTAAAAACAATCATTCCCGCTGGTATTGAGTCAGGAAGTCGGTTGAGGGTTTCAGGAGAGGGAGATGTCGGTCGGCATCGTTCACCTCCGGGTGACCTATACGTTTATCTGTTTGTTGAAAACCACCCCCATTTCCAACGAAATGAAGTGGATATTCTCTCGACGGTAACTGTTACTGCCGATCAGTCTAAATCAGGCTGTGCTCTGATTATTGAGACCCTCGACGGTAAGGTGAAGGTGGATCTTCCCCCAAATACTCCAAATAATGCGGTACTTCGTATCTCTGGAATAGGCGTTCCGCATTTAGGTGATCCGACCGTGCGAGGCGATCAGCTTGTAACCGTCACCGTGAGTGATTAGCTATTTTTCAGAATTCTTCAGAGACGTCAACCAACCTGACTCGTAGGTTAACCCTTGAAGGTTCATGCAACAGCAGGCATGATCATCCAGTAAGTCTTTTGCTTATCCCCTTGTTCTCCCTAGGCTTCAGTTGGTTGAACCTTAAGGGATCAAGGCTGTTTTTCAGGGTGGCTGATGAGTCTGTGCATTAATCCCGACTGCCCCCGGCCCGACCATGCCGGTAATAGTGAAGCCAATCAGTGCCAAGCCTGTGGCACAACGCTAATTTTGCAGGGCCGCTACCGCGTCATGCGGGTGTTGAGCAACCAAACCGGCTTTGGGGTGGTGTACGAAGCCTATGAGCGCAACCTGCCCAAAATCCTGAAGGTGCTCCGCCGCGATCGCGCCCGCATTGATAAGGTCTTGAGCCTGTTCAAACAGGAAGCCACGGTACTCAGCCAACTGCGTCACACCGGCGTTCCCTACGTTTCTGATGAGGGCTACTTCACCCTGACGCCACCAGATGCCGCAGAACCGCTGCACTGCATCGTCATGGAAAAGATTGACGGCCTCAATCTGAAGCAATGGATGCAGCAACAGGGCAACCATCCCATCCATGAGGAGCAGGCGATTGGCTGGCTGCAGCAGTTAGCCGGAATTTTGCAGCAGATTCATCACAGCAATTACTTTCACCGCGATATCAAACCCGACAACGTAATGATTCGCACCAGTGGCCAGCTCACCCTGGTGGACTTTGGGGCAGCGCGGGAAATGACCCAAACCTATCTGGGCCACATGCAGGGCAGCGGCGTCACCGCGATTAGCTCAGCGGGGTATACGCCTCCTGAGCAAGAGCAGGGCCAAGCGGTGCCCCAATCAGACTTTTATGCTTTAGGCCGGACCCTAATCTACCTGCTGACAGGCAAGTCCCCCTCCGATACGGCCCTTTACGACCCCTTTGAAAATCGGTTTGAATGGCGCTCCCATGCCCCCCAAGTGTCTCCAGGACTGGCGGATCTGCTTGACAGCATGATTGAGCCACGGGTGGTGGATCGCCCCAAAACTGCTCAGGTGATTTTGGATCGCATCCAAACGCTGCTTACCCAACCGAGCCATCAGCCCGTGGGGAACGTCACCACCGACCTTCCTGAAACTACCTTGCCTCCCATCGCTCCCACCGAGATGCCAGGGTTAACCACAGCCCTACAGCCGGGGATGGTTGCCTCTTGGGATTCCCCGGCATCGCCGACACCCCCCTCAACCCCGCTAGGGCCGAGTTTATTCAAAACGAAGCGCCCCCGTTGGCAGTGGGCTGCGGCTGTACTGCTGAGTTTAGTAGCGGTTGGCGGTGGGGCGATCGCCTTGCGCACGGTTCCCGCCATTCTGACGCCAGCCCAAACCCGCCCACCTGCACCGCCAGCACTGCAGGTGCAGCTCCAGAGGACCTTGCCCGATCACCGCAGCTCTATTAATGACCTGGTGCTGTTTGCCGACGGCCAGCGGTTACTCAGCGCCAGCGCCGATAAAACCATTCGCCTCTGGGATTTGACCAATGGGGCGGTGCTGCGCAGTTGGGATGAGCAAAGCAGTTTTGTGAATACGGTGCTGCTCAGCCCTGACGAGACCCAGCTCTACAGCGGCAATGCCGATGGCACGATTCAAGGCTGGGCGATCGCGCAGACCGAGCCCCTATGGCAACAGCCCCTCGCCCACAGCGGTGCAGTCAACACCCTGGGGCGCACCCCCGATGGCCAACGGCTTGTCAGTGGGGGGGCGGACGGCACCATCCATATTTGGAACGCCAGCACCGGGCAGGGGCTGCGATCGCTCACGGCCCATCAGGGGGCGGTCAATACCCTAGTGGTGACTTCAGATGGCCAATACATCCTCAGTGGCGGCACCGATCGCGACATCAAGGTTTGGAATATCGATAGTGGCAAGCTGGTGCGCACCTTCCAAGGTCACGAAAGCTTTGTGAATGCCCTGGTGTTAAGTCCCGATGGACGATTCCTGTTTAGTGCCAGCGCCGATGGCACCGTTCGCCATTGGCAGATTGATACGGGCAAGCTGATTCATACCTTGGAAGGGCACAGCAGCTACGTGAATGATGTGGTCTTTAGCCGCGACGGCCAGACCCTCAGCAGTAGTGGTGCAGATGAAACGATCCATGTTTGGGACTTGGAATCTGGGACAGCCCAGAAAGTACTCTCCGGTTTTGGCATGCCGGTCGATCACCTCGTGCTCTCATCGACGGGGCAGATTGTCACCGCTAGCCGCACCACTCCCGCCATTAAGATTTGGTTGCAAGATCGATAACTCGCAACGGGCTGATTCTTTAGCCAGAAACTGGGGCCAGTGGGCTCAGATATCTGCGGCTTAAGATGGTGTTAGTTCTGGGAATGACACTCCGTTATGGTTAGTGCAGCTCCTTTGGTTAGACAACCGGTGCCGCAACCCGTTGGTGAACAACGGGTGGTGCTGCGATCGCTCACTTGGCTGGGCTATCTAGCCGTGCGTCAGTCGCTGAGCCCTGATCGCAATACCCGTCTAACGTACTGTGAAGGAACGCTAGAAATCACCATGCCACTGGAGATTCATGAGTTTTCGGCTTGGTTGATTGGGCGTTTCATCTACATCTTGGCGTCCGAATTAGGCATGGATATCAAGACGATGGGCTCTACGACCTTGGATCGAGAGGGCTTGAATCGTTCTGGTGAACCTGACGCGGCCTATTACATTCAAAATCAAGCTTTAGTGGCTGGACGCACGGTTGATTTGGAGACGGACCCACCGCCAGATTTGGTCGTGGAGGTGGATATTACCCACACCGATATTGATAAATTGCAGCTCTATGGGTTGATGGGGGTGCCAGAGTTTTGGCGCTATAACGGTGAAACTTGGCGAATTTATCGCCTTCAAGAAGGTGCCTATAAAGCGGTTGATAGGAGTCCGACCTTTCCTCAGGTGCCCAAGACAAAGCTCTATGAGTTTTTGGCGACGGCACGTGTCAGCGAGATGGGCGCTGATCGGGAACTGCGAGAATGGGTGCGATCACTGTAGAACGGAGATCGTTCTTTGAGCCAACCGTTGAGTTAACAGGGCTGAGTGAGGGCACCTCGAATCCGTGAAATATATCTCCCTAGAAACGATTCCTGATCAGGGCGTGTCCCACAATGGGGCTATCCGCAAGCAAGTCATGTTGCAGTCAGGGGATCTCCCCCATCTGACGCAGTTTGCTCAAGTCCGATTTGAGTCTGGTCAGGTGGCGGCAGCCCATCATCACACCGATATGCATGAGGTCTTTTTTGTGGAATCGGGCCAAGGCACGATCACCATTGATGGAGAAGCCCATGCCCTGAACCCTGGAGTCTGCATTGCGGTGGCTCCTGGAGAAACCCACGAGGTGGGCAATACCGGCTCAACTCCCTTAGTCTTGGCCTACTTTGGCCTCTTGCAACCAGCCGCAAATCCTTAAACGGGTTCCAGTTGAATGGATTGCGCTGGGCTATTTACAGGTTGCTGACTGAGATCGCGATTAGCCCTTAACCCTTGAGTGTCAGTCATTGTAGAGCAGCCTGATATGCTATAAGTTCACCCAAACGGGCCTATCTCCGCTTTACAGCGAGGTTGAGTTGCCTAATTAGGGATCGAGGACCCCTACATTTGGCTGGAGTGGCTCCTCTCACTTGCAACCTGCATGGCTGACTGACTGATAACTATGGCTGCCTCCTCCTCTGCTTCGTTTCGGGACCAACAGCACCCCATGATTCGCCAGTTGGCGGACCTAATTGAAGCAGTTTGGCAGCAGCACTTAGACCTCGCCCCGTACCATTTGCCCGATGATTTGGGCTACATCGAGGGTCGCCTGGAAGGAGAGCGCCTCGTGATTGAAAATGCCTGCTACCAGACGCCCCAGTTTCGCAAGCTTCACTTAGAACTGGCCCGCGTGGGGCAGATGTTAGATATTTTGCACTGCGTGATGTTCCCCCATCCAGACTATGCGCTGCCCATGTTTGGCTGTGACCTAGTCTGTGGACGGGGTCAAATCAGTGCCGCCATTGTTGACCTATCTCCCACCAGCCGCGATCGCACTCTATCTAGGGCCTATCAAAAGGGGCTGGCGGCCTTGCCTCCCGTAACCTTTAGCCAATACCGCGAAATCCCCAATTGGGGCGATATTTTTTCGGAGGCGTGCCTGTTTGTGCGGCCCACCTCTGAAGCGGAAGAGGCTAGTTTCTTACAGCAAGTTAGCGGCTATTTAAATCTCCATTGCCAGCAGGCGATCGCGATGGAACCCACTCCCGAATGTCGGGACGAAATTTTGGCGGGCCAAGAGCATTACTGTACCCAACAGCAGCAAAATGACAAAACCCGTCGAGTGCTTGGAAAGGCCTTTGGGGATGATTGGGCCGATCGTTACATGACCACCGTTTTATTTGATCAGGCCCCGGCTTAGCGGGCGCAGGAACGTGCTATGGAAACCCCGACCGAAGTTGTGCCCACGCATCCTGAATCACACTCGTCGGGCAAGCTTATTGTCTTGACAGGACCCAGCGGTGTCGGCAAAGGCACGCTCCTAAAACGGCTGCGGCTGCAGCATCCCGACCTGTACCTATCGATCTCAGCCACAACCCGCCAACCCCGCCCTGGAGAGGTGGATGGGCAGCATTATTATTTCTTAGATCGCACTGCATTTGAAGCCATGGCGGCCGAGGGTGATCTGCTGGAATGGGCGGAATATGCGGGCAACTACTATGGCACCCCCCGCAAGCCTGTTGAGGCCCAGATCCAAGCAGGCTGCACGGTAATTCTTGAAATTGAGCTAGAGGGGGCACGGCAAGTGGCCCAGACCTTTCCCCAGGCCCACCGCATTTTTATTGCACCCCCTAGCCCTGAAACCCTGGAGCAGCGATTACGTGAGCGGGGTCAGGATGATGAGGCAACCATTGAGCGGCGTCTTAAACGGGCTCAGGCCGAGTTGGCGGCGATCGCTGAATTCGATCAGCAGATCGTCAATGATGATCTCAACACAGCCGTCACGGCCCTAGAGTCAGCTATTTTTGGACCCGCAGCGCCCTGAACCCGACCCACGGGTCGAGGCCAGATCAAATCGCTATTCAATCAATCGAGGACTTGCCCGCCGATGGATCCTAATTTTTGGCAACAGAAGTGGACCAAAAATGAGATTGCGTTCCACCGCAGCGAAGCCAACCCAGCATTGGTCCAATATTTCGAGAAGCTTTCACTAGGGAGAGGCAGTCGGATCTTTTTGCCGCTATGTGGCAAGACGCTGGATATTGCCTGGTTGCTTTCTCAGGGGTATCGCGTGGTTGGGGCTGAGTTAGTTGAGATGGCGATCGAGCAATTATTTGCGGAGCTAGGGGTGGAGCCTGAAATCGCTGCTGTAGGTGGGGTGAAGCGCTACAGTGCAGAAAATATCGATATTTTTGTTGGAGATATTTTCAGGGTTTCAGGCGAGATATTAGGACCGGTCGATGCGATTTATGACCGGGCGGCTTTGGTGGCGTTGCCCGCAGAGGTGCGCAGCCGCTATGCACCGCATTTGATGGAGATTGCAAAGCAAGCGCCACAGCTTCTGGTGACTTATGAGTATGACCAAAGCCTGATGAATGGCCCACCTTTTTCTATCAGCAGTGAAAATGTAGCTCAATACTATGGCGGAGTTTATGACCTAAAGCAATTGGAAAGTGCAGATGTGCCAGGTGGGTTGAAAGGAAGATGTACTGCGAAAGAAAATATTTGGTTGCTGAAGGCCAGTTAAAGTTCTGAGCATACAACTCTCATTATGAGTTCTAGTTTTATAAAGACATTCTGCTCTGGCACCTTGGGCTTGATCATAATATGCGTCGACAATGCCTCTAGGCTGGTTCTTATCTGCCAAAACTGACGTATAACTCCCTTCCACTTCGGAGTTAATACGTCAAAATTGAGTATAAGTTCTGAAATAAAGGTTTTATCGACCAAATCTGACTTACAAGATTTGCGATCATGGCTCTTATATGTCAGATCTGACGCTGAATATATAGTTGTGCCGCTGATTCGTTTGATGGAGATGTTATTGACCAATTAGGGACTGACATCACAGCTCAGTACGAAAATACAATTTCTAATGTCTCTTGAAATACATAACTACATATGGAGCGGACAACGACTGGTGCAAGTTACAAGTCAAACCAGTCATGTTAATGGTGTACTAGATGTTGTTCAAGATGTACGAAGGACTTCCAATCTGGACTGGGAAGATATCTATTCAGCCTATTATGAGTGCGAAGAAGATAGCACAATTACTTTTTATGAGGGCACAAGCGCAGAAGCAGGTAATCCAGGAGTATGGACTTACGTAATATATGACTGCCCTGAAGGTAGTGAGGAGGTTGTTCCTAATCCCAATATTGATGTTCTAGCTGCCCTGTTAAAAGTTAAACGTGGTATCCAAGAAAGGAAAAATAGCCACATGAATTTACTGCCACATGCGGAAAATGCGGTGGTTGATATCCGAAAATTGCGCGACTATTGTCTTAATCCAGAGCATGATGATGGGAAGCATAAGGCTCGTTTATTTTTGTCAATTTTAGGTATGACTGCTGAACATGCCGAGGAATTGCAGAGAGCTTTGCTAGAAGTTGTCAAAACCCATGAAGTTCGTTTGGGAAGACAGGATATATTTGGACAACGTTATACTTTGGACTTTTCACTTACATGGCAAAATAGAAGTGGAACCCTTCGGAGTGGATGGATCATCGAACATGGCGCAAAAATCCCAAGATTAACAACCTGTTATCCGTTGTAGTTCCTGGAGACAAGAAAATGGTAGAGTACCCTATCAAATTACTAGACGTCGTAGCATTAACTGTCGATTTGCCAGACTACAACTTATGGCGCGGACAAGTTGGTACTGTGGTTGAGACTTTGGCAAATAATACAGCGTTTGAAGTCGAATTCAGTGATCGTGATGGACGAACATTTGAATCCATTGGGTTACGACCTGAGCAAATCATGGTGTTGTATTTTGAGCCAGCATCACCTTTAAAACCTGAAATAGTGACAGCGTAGTGCAGCACAACAACGCTACTGCGGCAGACGGCATCAACACTTTTGCGGCATAAATAATGATTGCTGCCGCTCATTTTTAACGTCAAGCTACCAGACCAAAATCATATCTAGCCTGCTCGAAACGCTTTGGGCGTCACACCCGTCAATTGTCGAAACTGCTTGCTCAAATGACTGTGACTGTTAAACCCACAGTCCAGAGCAATCTCCACAATTGGCTGATTCGTTCGCTTCAATAATTGCTTCGCCCGCTCCACCCGCTGCTGCAGCAAATATTGATACGGCGAAATGCCCATAGACTGTTTAAAGAGGTGGCTGAAATGAAACTGGCTCATGCCTAGCAGCTCAGCTAAGTGGGCCAGCTTAATCTCTTGATCCAAATGGGCATCAATGTAGTCTAAAACCTGCATCAGTTGCCGTTGGGGTAAACCCCCTTCGTATCGGGGTAACTGCCGCTGGCTAGTGGCAAATTGCCGCAGCAGATTCACCGCCAAAATATTGGCCAGGGAGTCCACATAGAGCTGATTGCCAGTGGAATTCTGCTGGAATTCCGTCATGATCAGCTGGGCGATCGCTTCCACCTGCCCATTCCGTTGCTGAAAGGCGGGAATGAGCTGTAGGCGATCGCTGCCCTTAAAGGTCTCTGCCGCAATCCGTTTTAGAAAGGCATCCGTAAGCTGGATCTGCAGGCAATTTTCCTCCCCCTCCCACCGCACAAACAACGGCATATCGGCTGGGGTGATCAGGAGTTCGCCCTTTTGGTACAGCCCCGTATGGGTTTTGCCATCCTGCACTTGCACATAGTGAATGGGGCGAGGGGTCAGATTCATGAATAGGGTGTGACCACTCTCGCAGTAATACGGCCCTTCCCCTGACGGGCTCTGCAAATGCTCAATGTGCATATTGCCTTCGTCTGACAAGGAGGAAGGCGAACGGGAGGATATGGGCTCTGGCAGGGGGGCCGGTTCTGGCACAGGGCTAACCCAGTGAATATGGCAAGCGCGATTGGTCAGGGCTTGAAGTTGTTGTCATTGTAAAAGGTGTTTTGCCTTGAAAAAAGCGATCGCAAGATCGTGATAGTGTCCTCAGAATTTGACAGCCCCATCTCAAGGGTCTCCCTAAGCTGAAACTGTCATTGCTTAGGAGCAAAACCCAATGAGACTCGTGATTTTTGGCGCAACCGGCACCGTTGGCCGTCAGGTGGTAGAGCAGGCTTTAGAACAGGGGCACACCGTTACCGCCTTTGCCCGCAACCTCGCCAAACTCGACATCCAGCACCCTAACCTCACCTTTTTGCAAGGAGACGTGATGGATGCCCTGGCCGTGGAGCAGGCGGTGCAAGGACAGGATGCAGTGGTTTGCGTGCTGGGTTCGGGGAAGCAGCTCACCGGTACAGTTCGCTCTGAAGGCACCCAGCAAATCATCCAAGCAATGGAAAAGGTGGGGGTACGTCGGTTGATTTGCCAATCGACCCTGGGGACGGGCGATAGCTGGGGCAACTTAGATTTCTACTGGAAATACATCATGTTTGGCTTTCTGCTGCGGAAAGTGTTTGCCGATCATGAGCGCCAAGAGGCTCTGGTGAAAAACAGCAGCTTAGATTGGACCATCATTCGGCCTAGTGCATTTATCGACGGACCACGCACCGGGCAATATCGCCACAGCTTCCCCGCCACAGACCGGACCACGAAACTACAGATTTCTCGGGCAGATGTGGCGGACTTCATTTTGAAGCAACTGGGCGATCGCGCCTCGATTTATCAGTCCCCCAGCTTGTCTTACTAAATTGCTTGCGGATGGACAGCGGGAATCGGCTGGCCCTTGCTCTGGCAGATTCCCGCGTTCACCTTGCAGATCGATACTTCGCTACTTCTAACTGCTGACGTTTTAAGGAACTTGAACCATGACAACCGCAGCGACCTTTCAAATTGTGCTGATTTTGGCCACCTTGCTCTGTTCTCTCGTGGCGGGCTTTTTGTTTGCCTTTGCTACCGTCGTGATGCCCGGTATCAAAACCTTGAATGACCGCGAATTTATCCGCGCGTTTCAGGTAATTGACGGTGTAATCCAGAATAACCAGCCGCTGTTTGTTGCGGTCTGGGCGGGGTCTGTGGTGGCATCGCTCGCAGCAGCGGGATTGGGTCTTGGACAACTGGCTGGTGCTCAGCGTTTGCTCTTGCTCTCAGTGCCTCTGGTCTACATCCTAGGGGTCCAATTATCGACCTTTACGATTAACGTACCGCTGAATAATAAACTCCAAACTCTGAATGTGGATGCCATGGATGCAGCGGCTCTGAGGGCGGCTCGTATGGAGTTTGAACCCGGTTGGAATCGCTGGAATTTGGTCAGAACGCCTTTTGCTGGCTTGGCGTCGATCTTGTTGATGATTCTACTTTTCAGGCTTTGACGATTCGCGCAGTATGGGCACGATTGTGGAGGAACCAAACTATGCAACCATCCAAATTTCTTCGAGTTGTTCTGTGTGTGGCAGGGGGCATTGCCGCTGTGATTGGGGCGTTGATTTTGTCATCGCCTGCGGCCTTCTATGCCACCAACCACATTGATCTAGGGAACAATGCCAGCTTACTCAGTGAGATCCGCGCCCCAGCGGGTGCCCTATTCGTCTATGGTTTGCTGATCGTCACAGGGGCTTTTGTTTCGCAACTCACCTTCACAGCTACCCTCCTAGCGACTTTGCTGTACCTGTCCTATGGTTTTTCTCGACTGGCGGGTATGGCCATTGATGGCCTCCCGGCTCTGTCTTTAGTTGGTTCAGATGCTATTGAAATCGGCTTGGGGTTGCTCTGTCTGTTCTGCCTTTGGCGTTATTGGCCCGCAACCCAGCCATGGTCCACATCTCGTTAAGAGGCTGTTTGAAAAGTTATCTGGATTGCGTTTAGCGATATGGCTTACCCAGGGCAGGCAACTATATCATCAGCGCTTGAGCCATCTTCCGGACGAGCTCCCGTATCATTCAAGACTGGATTAACCCCTTTTCAAACAGCCTCTAAGGCGAATTTTCTGATCAGGAATACAAAGCTGCCCACGTTCAGCTGATGCAGTAGAAGCAATGGATCGATGATTCTACTTTTTAGGCTTTGAAATGCCTGTGCAAGAAAATGTAAGGGGCAGCGCGACGATTGGTGCGTTAGGACGAATTTCTGAACGTTGTTGGCTGTAAGCTTAGCCGCACTGCCAGGTTATATTGGCTACTTGCTAGATCGCTCCGTTGGAAACCCCGCTGCAATTTCTTTACCATTTAGCCCGAGGGCGATCGCAAATTTTTTAATGAATCCCTGTACGTAAATTGCCTGGGGCAGTGCGCTCAAGTCACCTGCCTCAATGGCTCTAAGTTGATAGACCTGTATAAAGGTTTCTTGGGCGATCGCCTCAATGACTTGATTTTGGTCTAGGCGAACTTGCCGTAAATAAGCGCCTATTTCCCGCAGTCGTGAGGCCTGGAGGGCAGCCAGGTTAGTCGGCCCAGGAGAAGCCGAATCGGGATTGTTGCTCATTGAGTCTTAATAGTGCGAGGGATACTGGCTGGGAACTGTGCCAATTATCCTGCAAGCCAGGAAAAATCAATATGGCATCTGGATAAAAATGTCACAGTTTTGTCATATTTAGGTGATTTTTCGGTTCTCAGGTTTTCCACACTACTTGTGAGGATGGATCGCATAAGCCAGTCCACAGAACACACGAACTAGGAGGTGTGGACAATCAAGGTCAGACTTCCTGATATCAGAGAGTTACATCCCCTAGCCTGATTCAGTAAAGCGGGCGTGGTCATGCCCACCCAGTCAGGGTTTCGTTATTAATTGTCCACACGCCCTAGCCAGTGCTTCTGAACGACCATTGACGGTCACCGCTTGATCGAAAACAGATGTGACTCAAATAGCTTTGTCGAGTTGAGAGGGTCTACGCACAGTAGCGCCCGTACTTCATACAGGCAGTTGAAACGCTTACCACCCAAGAACGGTCCAAAGTATTTCGATGAGAGCAGTCGGAATCCTTTGCTAGGGGTTTAAAGGGCCGCATGTCGCCATTGAAAATAGCATTCGCCTGGTTCAATCGGTAAGCTTGTGGCCACTGCGGTTTCGGTGTTAAAGAAAGACTCTGCCGGGGAAGCCTCTTCTAAGAAAATCCAGCTATCTTCTCCCACCAAAGGCGAGAGCGGCGCTAACGGGTTGACCGGTGTTCCCCCCCGTCCACCCACGGTGAAGGAACTGGTTGCAGTGGCCGGTGCGCAGGAGTTGCCGACTAAATCAGCAGCGTTGATAAAGGCGATCGCGTTATCCGAGGTCTCATTGCCAATGGTTAAGTTGAATGTTGCAACAGTCCCGTTACTGGCAATGTCGTTCAGATTATTCGTGCGTAAGACGTTATAGTCATCGCCGCTGGTGTTGATATCGAAGCCCACCAATACCGACGGCGTGATATCAATCACCCCCCCAGTATTGGTTGTATTCGCGTTGGTGACAATATCGTTGCCGGCAGCTCCGGCCCCAGTCGCCTGTACGGTCCCAAAGCCACTAACGAAAATATTGCCCCCCGATACTGCCGAATTGCTGTTCGTCAAAATGCCGGGTGCAGCCGCCCCAGTTTGAATCGCCCGAGCCGAAATCAAACTGTCGTTGCTCATGAACAACGTACTGACCCCAGACCCGGTCAGCCTGATATTGCCGCCTGTTACGTTCAGTCCGATAGTCCCACTAACGGTGACGAACCCGGTGCCTGTAGGGCTATTGCTGCTGGTCTCAGCAATAATCTGACCATTGTCTAAATTCAAGCTACCAACCGACAAGGTAATATCCCCCGCCACTGTCGGCGCTGTTGATAGCGAACTCGCAGAGATGACGGAATCTGTAATATTCGTAGCCCCGCCAGAACGACCCGTGATGTTCCCGCCTCGGCCCGTGGCGGCCCCCGTTGTGCTGGTCTCAATGCTGGAGTTTGCCAGAACGTTCAGTGTATTGCCAGCCTGCAGCGTCACCGCACCGCCGTCTCCGAGGGTTGACTCAGTACTGGCTGAAACAGTCGTGCCTGTAAGGTTAATGTTTTGACCGGCACCTAGGGAGATCGCGCCGCCGTCAATATCACCCGTTCCTTGAGAGGAGGTGGATAGGGTCACGTTGGTGAGATCGATGCTGCCAGAGGTGCTGGTAATGTCAACACTGCCAGGAATTAACGTCCCATTCTGAAGCGCCGTAATTTGACTTTGCAAACTGTTAATACTGGCTGTCAAAGAATTGACGGTACTACAACCAATGCCAAAAGCTGAGCAGAGGAAGCTAAACAGGTCTCTTAAGGAGGTCTGTTGTGCAATTTGCACTTGCAAGGCGATAATTTGTCCGGTTAAGTCGGTTCCCTGGGTTTGAGCCCCAATCGTAACTCCGGCGGCAGTAATATCATTCAGCGCTTGAACGCTAATTTGTCCCCCACCGTCATTGCCACTGGTATTAATATCGCCATTCAGGGTAATGCCACCCTGAGCAGCCGCTAAGACGACAGAGCCTCCGGTACCCGTACTGGAAGAGGCATCAATGGCCCCGACAGTAATGTCTCCTAAATCAGCGGTGAAACTGACACTCCCGCCATCCCCTGTCGTAGAGGACGTATCAACCCCTTCGACATTGATAAATCCAGTGCCGGCTGCGCCCCCTGCGCCAAACGCATTCAAGGTGACTTGTTGCCCACTGGCAGAAATAATGGTGCTGCCAGCGGTAGCTGTATCTGCGATTGATGCCCCTTGAATTGTAGTTGGAGACTGGAAGGTTAAGGTGCCGGCACCGAGGGTTACATCCCCAGTATCACCATTGCCAATCGTAATGTCGGTAAAGGCAGGGGAAAGCTCGTTCACCAGAGCCGTATTGACATTCAGACCCGCTCCTGAGCCGTTGAATTGAGCATCGGTACCAGGTGTAATCGGTTGCAGGATCAGTGAACCGGTGCCGGTAATGTCGGCAATTCCAGCGTTGGCCCCAGTAAAATCAACGAGACCATCGCTTTGCAGCACCAAGATGCCACTTCCCCCGTCAAGGCTGCCCCCTGAGATACTGCCCCCGTTCCAGGCCACGGTGTCATTGCCGGTTCCACCCACCAAATTTTGGAAATCTTGGAAACTTACGGTGCCAACCGTCCCGGTGTTTACCCCTGTTAGGGTCCAAGTGTTAGTTGCATTGGCTCCTGTCAGGGTGTTGGTTTGGCCACCGTCGCCGAAATAGGCTTCTAAGTTGCTGGCGCCACTCGTACCGGTAGCTGTGCCTGTGGCCAAATTGACTGCAACATCAGCGTTGTAATTGCTGTAATCCAATGTGTCAGCATCAGCCCCACCATTGAGGGCACCGGTTGAGGTGGCACTGTTTCTGAGTTGGAATTCGTCATTACCGGCCCCGCCACTCAAGTTAGTTGCAACGGTGACGCCATCCAAAACAAAGACATCATCGCCTAAACCGCCATTGGCACTGGTGGCACTGCCGCCGTTAAAGTTGAACTGATCAGCATCATCGCCGCCGTTGAGCGTCGTGACGCTGCCACCGGCATTGAGATTAAAGGTGTCAACCGCCCCATTACCAGTAAGGGTATTGAAGTCGCTAAACGTGAGGGTGTTTCCGCCTGAGGTTACCGTGCCACTATTGTTGCCGGTCACAGTCCAAGTCGTTGCAGCATTAAAGCCTAGCAGCGTGCTGACAGCACTAGTTGTACTGCCATTGACGACTTCAATACCTGTGGCAATGGCGGACAAATCGACGCTGAAGTTGCTGGTGTAGGCCGAGAAATCAAGGGTATCCGCAGTGCCATTACCGCCATCAATATTCACTGCGGTTGAGCTCACCCCGTTGTTGAATGCAAACCTATCATTGCCCGCAGCGCCATCTAGATTTTCAACATCCTGGAAGCCCAGAGCCGTGGCTAGCGCAACGCCGTTAATTTGGCTTATCTGCCCTGCACCAGTACCAGAAACTTGAAAAACGTCGTTGCCACCCGTGCCCACAATGGTGTCATTGCCATCTGCCCCATCAAAGCTGGCAATGGCATCAAAGGCCACGCCTTGTAGCGATACAGCGGTTCCCGCAGTTTGCAGGGTTAGGGTATCGTCACCGGGGGTGCCTACCAGGGTGGTATCACCGCCGTTGCCAGCAAAATTCTCAATCTCACTAAAGGCTGTGGTGCCATTAACGGTTCCGGCTTCTGTACCCGTGAGGGTGACGCTATCATTACCGGTTGTCCCTTGCAGGGTGTCATTATCGGTGGCCCCTTCGCCCCCAACGATCGTGGTGACGTTGCCGCCATTGAGCGTAAAGGTATCCTGCCCTGCACCGCCATTTGCGGTAGCAACTGAACCGCTGTTGAATGTGAATTGATCATTGCCGGCGTCACCATTCAATGTCGTAACGGTGC
Source organism: Leptolyngbyaceae cyanobacterium (assembly GCA_050043365.1). GTDB lineage: Bacteria > Cyanobacteriota > Cyanobacteriia > Phormidesmidales > Phormidesmidaceae > PCC-6406. The sequence goes on along the minus strand of JBHJIP010000096.1, from coordinate 7,911 downwards.
CCCCACTGACCGTGAACGTGTCAACGCCACCGCCGCCGCTGATACTGGTCGCACTCCCGGTAATGGTGAAATCGTCGGTACTGCTGCCGCCCACTAAGTTAGTGAAGTTACTAAAGCTGGTTGCACCGTTAATGCTGCCGCTATTCGCACCATTGACGACCCAAGTATTCGCGATATTGGTCGCGGTCAGAGTACTGTCAACTATTGCGCTACCTTGAACAGACTCAATCCCAGCTCCCACAATTGACAAATTCACATCGGGATCAACGGTATAGGCGGAGAAGTCGAGGGTGTCGATATCCCCAGGTCCACCCCCATCAATCGTGATCGCTGCGGTGGTCACGCCATCGTTGAAGGCAAACGTATCGTTGCCCAGGCCCCCGGCCAGATTCTCAATGTCTTGGAAACCTGTGGTGGTGGCTAAGCCATTCGTTTGAGTAACGGTACCCGTTTCAGCACCGCTGACTTGGAAGGTGTCGTTACCGATGGTGCCATTAATCGTGTCGGTGTTCCCTCCACCATCAACGGCGGCAACAGAGGCTGAGCCCAAGTTGAATTCATCATTGCCGCCATCCCCATTGACGCTCGTACTAACAGTGCCGCTGGTCAGGTTAAAGGTGTCGCCTGCTCCACCGCCATTTAGAGTACCAACGGTTGCCCCGTTAACGGTGAAGATATCGGCACCCCCATCACCATTAACCGTAGTGGCACTACCGCTGGTTAGGGTGAAGGTATCTCCTCCGGCCCCGCCGTTCAAAGTTGTGACGCTGCCACCGCTGAGGTTGAAGGTATCTACGCCGTTGCCACCGCTGATGCTAGTGGCGCTTCCCGTGATAGTAAAGTCATCGGTATTGGTGCCCCCAACTAAGTTGGTGAAGTTGCTAAAACTGAGGGTGGTGTTAATCGTGCCGCTATCCGGGCCGTTAACAGCCCAGGTATTAGCGGTATTCGCTGCGGTCAAGGTACTTGTGACCCCTGTTTGGGTACTGCCAGAAACGGCTTCAATCCCTTCTGGTGCAAGAGTAGCTAAGTTGACATTTGGGTCAGAAGTGAAGGCGTTGTAGTTAAGGGTGTCGGTGCCAGTATCGGTTGCGGTAGTCCCACCCCGAATGGTGCCACCAAAGCTGACGCCATCGTCGAAGGCAAAGGTGTCATTACCGTCAGCACCTTCTAAAACCTCTACGTTTTGAAGCGTCGTACCGCTAACTGTGGCTCCGGTACCACTCGTAATTTGGAACGTTTCGTTATTGCTGCTACCGGTGACTGTGTCAGTACCCCCTGCACCGTCAAGAACCTCAATAGCAGTAAAGCTAACACCGCCGACACTGCCTGCATTTGCTGTGGTCGATAAGGTAAAAGTCTCAGCGCCAGCAGTCCCTTGAATCGTATCGGTACCCGTACCACCAGTTACGACCTCAATGCCGGTGAGGTTGCCAAGGCTAATGGTTTGGTTAACGGTCGTGGCGCTGTAATCAATGGTATCGGTCCCGGTGCCGCCATCAATCGTGCCGCTAATATTTGCACTGTTATTCGCAAAATTAAAGGCGTCATTAACGGTTCCACCAGTCAGGTTCTCAACAGCCGTAAAGGCAATGCTGGAAATCGTGCCTGCATCTACATTGTTGATGGTGAAGGTATTGGCAGTTCCTGTGATGCCAGTAATCGTGTCGCTACCACCAGAGCCATCAAAGACCTCGATGTTTGAGACGGTAACATTACTGACGGTGCCTGCACCAGTACCCGTCACGGTGAAGTTATCGGCACTAGTGGTACCAGTAACGGTATCGCTACCCCCTGCACCATCAAAGACCTCAATATTCGAAGCCGTAATCCCGTCTATCGTGCCTGCACCGCTGCCCGTAAGCGCAAAGTTATCAGCGCCACTGGTACCGGTCACTGTGTCGGTGTCACCTAAGCCATCAAAAGCTTCGATCGCGCTAAAGCTAATACCACTCAAACTTCCGGCATTGTTGCCAGTAACCGTAAAGCTATCCGCTCCCGTTGTCCCCTGAACGGTATCGGTGCCACTGCCGCCAACGGCTGACTCAATGTTGGAAAGGCTCGCAACAGAGAAGGTTTGGTTAACGGTTGTAGCGCTGTAGTCAAGGGTGTCGGTTCCTGCACCGCCATCAATCGTGCCACTAATGCTGGCGCTATCGTTGGCAAAGTCAATAGAGGCGTCAAGGGCACCACCGGTTAGGTTTTCAACACCACTGAATCCACCGCTTACCCCTGTTGCCGTACCCGTGTTAGCACCAGTAACCGTGAAGGTAGTAGCAACGGCACCTGCTTGTTCGAGGGTATCGGTTCCGCCACCACCGGTTACTGCTCCAGTGAGGGTACCGCCGTTGAGGCTAAAGGTATCCCCATCACTGCCACCGGTTAGGTTTTGAATATTGCTAAAGGGGCCAGAAATACCGGTTGCAGTGCCGATGTTAGCACCTGTAACGGTAAAGGTATTGGCAACATTTGCACCCTGAATCGTGTTGGTGCCACCATTGCCGTTCAAGGTGCCAGTGATGGTGCCGCCATTGAAGGCATAGGTATTGTCAATGGTGCCACCGGGCACATTGCCCGTTACCGCGCCACCGTTGAAGTTCGTAGTGGTGGTAGCCAGACTCAGGGCCGTTGCAGTTACTGCCGCATTGATATTTGTCGTTGCGTTGGTGCCCGTTACGTTGAGATTAGTCAGGGCAGGCCCTCCCCCAACAACTCCATTAAAGGTTGCAGTTCCTGAGTTAGTAATATCAACAGTTAGAGACTGATTACCATTAACTGTGTTGTTGAATGTAACGGCATCGCCTGTGAGCGTGACATCTGCACCTAAAGCAACACTGCCATCGTAGACTTGGCCACCATTAGTGGAGATGTCCTGATTTAGGTTTAGGGTAGTAGCCTGTAGCGTCAGATTATTAGCGTTTGCATTGCCGCTAGAATCAATAGCTTCATCGACAGTTATGGAGTTCGTAGCCAACAACGTAACAGCAGTGCTATTCAACGCTGTCACGATCGTGCCAGCGCTAATTGTCGTTGCTGCTGGGTCATTGTCACCCGTTGCATCAATGGTTCCAGTCCCAGTGCCAATGACTTGTAGATCCGCTGGGTCAAGCAGCCAGGTTCCCCATTCACCATTAGCGGCAGCGGTTGTCACCGTAGCCGTCGGTGCAACGTTCAGAGTTTGAGCACCCGACGTTTCCACAAAGCCGCCGTTACCAGACAAAGAGCCACCACGGGCTGAAATGCTGCCTGCAAACTGTGTCGTGTCATCAGCCCAGACAATTACGGTACCGCCATCACCCGTCTCTACGGCATCAGCGTTAATGGTTACACCAGCCTCGACAACAGCCTGTTGTGCCGTGGGCAGATCGCCCTGTCCTTTGTAATCGCCCCCAATGTAGACATCACCGCCGCCCGTAGCACTGGAGACCTCTACCGTGGCTTGACCCGTCAGAGCCACCTGGTTGCCTAAAACGAGAACGGTGCCGCCTTCTGCAGTCAAGTCACCGCTATTGGTAACCGTATCGCCATGCAGAGCCAGGGTTTGCTCGGCCCCAACTGCTAAATTGCCCTGATTCGTAATATCACCTTGAGGTGCGCCGTTAAATTGCACCCCTGGAGTGATGCTGACGGTAACGAGGGGGGCTTGGCCGGGATTGGTAGCGCTAAAGTCTGTACCGTCTAAAAAGGAGTAGCGCTCGGCGGTGGTGACGGAGAAGGCTCCTGATACGTCGAGCTGAGCATTGGGACCAAACACCACCCCATTGGGGTTGAGCAAAAATAGATTGGCTGCACCATCCACCCCGAGGGTGCCGAAGATATTTGAGACGTTGCTGCCGGTAACCCGAGAAAGAATATTCTCAATCCCCGTGGGGTTAGCAAAGTAAACCCGCTGGCCGTCATTAACGTTAAAGTCTTGAAAGCTGTGAAAGACATTGGCCCCGCGTAGGGCACCACCTTCAATCAGATCCGCCTGGGCTCCGTTCACCAAAGTATCGGGGGTGACGACTGAGCTTTCGGCTCCCAAGGTGGCATCGGGGGTGATTTGGGCCAGCACCGCCGACGCTGGGAACAGGACTGTACTGCTGGCGCTAATCAGCCCGAGTACAATCGCAAGTTCAGTCCTTGGTGCAGCCATGGGAACCCCTGTCTGTTAGTGACGTAATCGAATCGCAGCTATGGAGTGCTGTTTCGGCTTTAACAAGTTAACTAAGCCATAGACCCCAAGCCTACAAACTGGGTTCCATTCCGTTAACCTCATGTAAAGCAGTATTCCTGCTCGTTATCTCTAGCGGCCTAAACCGTGATGCTCCGCCGGTACGAAAAATTTGGAAACTCGACAGGCAGTGGATTCCCTAAAGAGGCCAAATCGTTATTCCCAGTTTAAGCAACGGTTCGTAATCTCCTGTAGAGACGGATCACAATTTTACTGTGATGCTTACTGGGGGCTTTGGATAATCAAAATCAGATTTTCTGAGATCAGCGGTTACAGCCCCCGAATTCATTCCCCTAATTTATTTAGAACAGGTATGGCCATGCCCACCTGACAAGGGTTCATCGCTCATTGTCTATAGGCCCTAGTCGAGTTCTAGCGTCGGCCCATGGCAATGCATAAACTCGCGATCGCCGCCCCCCAAGCCACCCCATGAAAAACCTCAAAGCTGCCTTGGGGGAGCCAATCTAGAAAGGGTAAAAGCCCCAGCCCAGAACCCATCAACAATGCCGTCAAGCCACCGACGTATATCAACACGGTGCCGCCGACCCATTTAGATAGCTTCAGGGTTTCGTGGGCAGCCAGAGCAAGTAGCCCGAAGATGAATAAGTAAGGAAAAACCAAGAAATAGGTCAGATACTAGTAGCCGAGGCGATCTGGACCCGAGGATAAAAACCAGGCCAGGTAAAAAGCGCCATTAATGCCCATGCCGACCAGAACGGCTGCTTTCGAGAGTTTGCTCAGCATTGGAACTCCATGATGTCTTCTATAGCAGTCGCCAGTCCGGTTAGGACAAGACTGCGACCCACTTTGCTGATGCGCTAAAGGTCAGAACGATCCGAGGTAAATTAAGCAAAGTGGCCAGCGCTATAAATAAGGCCTCAACTGGAATTGACTCAATGCTGATGCCTTGGGCCACAATTGTGACTGCCACAATGCCAAGCTCTGTGATAGCTAGGACGCGTCATCAATTACGGTTGAAAGCCTTGCTGGGCAAGCATTACCGCGCCCATTTCCATAATATTATTAGGGGCTGAAACTGCTGCACCACAAGGATCCCGGTTTTAATTGCTGACAAGCCCCTAGAATCGAAATAGTCTGTCGGTCGCTATACCCAGGAGAACGCCATGTCCAGCCGTCCCATCATTCTCGGCATTGTGGGCGACAGCGCCGCCGGAAAAACCACTCTCACCCGAGGGATTGCCCAGATTCTAGGGGAAGACCAAGTCACCGCCATCTGCACCGATGACTATCACCGCTACGATCGCCAGCAGCGCAAAGAGATGGGAATCTCGGCCCTCCACCCCGACTGCAACTACCTGGACATCATCGAGCAGCATTTGCAGTTGCTGCGGGAAGGCAAGTCCATCCTGAAGCCGATCTACAATCACTCCACTGGCGGCTTCGACGCACCGGAATACATCCAGCCGAAAAAATTTGTGATCGTTGAGGGCTTGCTGGGCTATTCCACCGCTGCGGCCCGCAGTTGCTACGACGTGATGACTTACTTGGCCCCCCCAGAGAAGCTAAGGGCTAACTGGAAAATCAAGCGCGATACCCGTAAGCGGGGCTATGACGAGGCCCAGGTGCTAGACCAACTGAGACAGCGGGAACCGGACTCAGAGGCGTTCATTCGACCCCAGCGCCAATGGGCCGATGTGATCGTCAGCTTCTATCCCCCAGAGCGGGATCCCGATCAAGAAAGCCTGCTGTTAGACGTGCGGCTGGTGCTGCGCCCCACCATTCCCCACCCGGACTTCACCCATATTTTGGACGACACCGGTAATCACTTGGGCAGCTCCATTCGTCTCGTGCTGGATCGCGACATGGGTAAGCCCGTGGATGTATTGGAAGTAGATGGCGGCGCGACGGCGGAGCAGGTGCAGGAGCTAGAGCGCATCCTCTGTAGTGAAATTCCTTATCTGGGGCAGTTTTGCAGTCTGGAGGGCAACCAGGACATCGGCAAACTGATTGGCACGACGGGAGAAACCTTGCAGAGTTACCCGTTGGCTCTAACGCAGTTGCTAATCACCTATCACATGCTCAAGGCTGACAAGGTAGCGAAACAACTTCAAGGGGTTTTAGTCTAGGACAACCACATTTGGGCGGTACGAGGTGGCACGAATAGGGTGAATCGATCGCCCGATAGGGTCATTTCATATCCGTGGATCAGGTCTTTATAGGTGCCCGGATTTTTGAGGCCCCAGGTGCTGAACTCCGCCCACTGACTTGAGCTGCCTTTATTGATGGCGACAATGCCGCGATCGCCCCGACGGAAGATCAAGAGCATATCGCTTTCGTAGAGCATCACCATTTCTCCGCCATGGACGGCGTTATGAAATTGAATCATGGCGGCAATGTCAGGGCGCTTATAGGCATCAAGCCAGCGATCTCCATCCTGCTCAGATTCTTTGTGGTCGGAGTAAATCAACGGAACGCCACCATCACGGCCCAACACGTAGGCATAGGCTAAATGTTCATCTTGAGGGTTGAGGATGTTGTAGCGGAACCCATCGTTATGGGGAATGTCGTGGGTAACCACAAAGGTCACAGCCCGGTGCCAGGGTAGGGCATTGCCGTAAGCCCCCGGATCAACCAGCAGTTTGAGTGACCCGCCAAAGCCAAAAGCTTCGCGAATGGTGGTAAACAGCGGAAAGTCGTAGGCCGCAATCCAAGATTCCTGCAAAAAGGGATGGAGAAAGACCCGCTCATCATGGTCGCTGCCGGTGAGCACTTCCCCGAACCAGAACTTTTTCCTGGCATCAGGCCGATCCGCCAAGTTATCGATCATGCGCTCGGTAATGTGCTTGATCGCATCCACACGGAAGCCATCAAACCCCATATCCATCAGAGCTGTAACCGCCTTATGCTGCTGCTCCAGCACCCAGTCATTTTCTTTGAGATCGGGCAGACCAGATAGATTCTGATACTGCACAGCGATGCGATCGCCCCATTCATGCCCCTCAATCTCGCCCGCCTGGTTAAAGTCCCAGGGTGAAAATAAACCCTCACTCAGGTCCCCATACAAGCGGTTCTCCTCAAACTTTTCGGGATTTTGACGATAACGCTCCATCTCCGCCTCTCCCGGAAAGTTCAGCCGATCTGGGCGAGATTCATTGGCCATGTGGTTGATCACCAAGTCGGCATAGACTCGGATGGCAGGGCTACCGCCATGGCAAGCAGCGATCAATGCTTCAAGCTCCGGCTTACCGCCCAGATGAGACAAAAGCACCCGATAATCTTTGGGCTGATAACGCTGCCACCAGGCATCGCCGTCTGGGTCTGAGTACAGCGGTGGGGGGATTAAAATTGCCCCGTATCCAGCTTCACGGATAGCTGGAAGGCTGTCGATAATATCCTGGTATTTCCAGTTAAAGGCGTGCAGCGTGGCCGTGCGCATGGAAGAGGCTCCTACGATAGCGGGCATTAGGCTAACCGATATTGAGTTAACCGTAAGTTAAAGGATGCATTTTTCAAATGAAAACGCTCCACTTAGATGGATCACCAACTTGCCGACTATAGGTCAACGGCAGGGCTAAAGGCGTATGGGTTGATTCATTTTAATTAATAAGGGTAAACCCCCAGCTCTGCTGGGGGACTCGTCAAGTTTGACAGTTCCGGGATTGTAAGAAAGAGTCTCTCGCACACGAACGATTGAGGTTCGTGCAAGGAGACTCAAAATGAAAGATGTTGGCAGTCTA
>JBHJIP010000095.1:0-60601 GCA_050043365.1 Leptolyngbyaceae cyanobacterium | reverse complement strand
GGAGAGGAGGATGCTCCATGAGCTTAGTTCTAAGTTGGGGAACTTGAGCTTCTCATGGAGTGCCTCTTTCAAAAACCTCTGTCTCAAATGAGACTCACCTATTCAAAGGGGTTGCAGGACTTTTCTGCACCACTAAGGACTGAATCAGGCGAGGGAACACTCTCATATCAGCAAGTCTGACCTTGATTGTCCACAGCCCCTATACAATTTCCAGATCAATGCCTCAATTGGGGGCTTCAGAAAGAGGTCGGTCATCCCCTACATCAAAAGCCTTGGGCTCCAAAGTCCCAAGGCTTTTGATCATTAATTTACCCAGAAACCTTTAGCCCTCGGCATCCAACCGGCTTTTGACCCGAGATCCTAACCCTACCAACCCTAAAACAGTTAACCCTAGGAGGGACGCTGGCTCAGGCACTGGTTTACCTGCGATTTCCTCGCCCAATTTAGTTTTGATAGCAGGACCAAAGTCTTCAAAGGTACTAGCTTCAAAAAACAAACCAGAACCTGCCACTCCAGTCTCGTCGAAGGTTAACGTCTTGAGATCATCCTCATCCGATGCATCCAAGGCAATACCAATGGCATTGAGGGCATCAATACCCGCAACATAAGCAGCCTGCGCAGCGGTTTCGGCTTTAAGTTGACTGGTGGCGGCACCATCGGTAGAAATATCGATTATTTGCTTATCACTAGTAAATGCATTATTGAAAATGCTTTCAGTTATCGTGTCAATACCAGCGCCAATCGGTGTAAAGCCATCTAACTTTTCAAACACAGAGGTGTTAAACAAGTTTCCAAAGGCCTCAGCCTCCGATTGATTAGTAATAGAGGTCCAAGGAATTTCCTCAACCACCTCAGGAGAACTGCTAGGACCACCAAATTGAAAAGCACCAATTACAATACTATTGAATTCGCTCTTTTCAACAATATTTGAAAAGAAATTAGGATCCGTAAAGGCATCTTTATAGCCAGCTAATTGAAGTCCAAAGTCATCGTCCTCAATACTTCCAGAACCATCAATAAGTAGTCCCAACTCTAACACGGCGGCATTGGCGTCTATCGCGGATACAGTTGTAACAACAACCCCAACAGATACGACTAAAGCCGCCTTAAAAACATTACGTTTAGACATCATTAACTAATCCTACTACTTGGCTAGAGAAATCCACTTGAATGCATAAACTCAACCCTTAAGCCGATCAATGAAATCAGCTACTGCTTGCGTAGGAACACTGAGAGCAACCTTAGCAAACGGCATTTGGCACAGGCAAAAATTCATGCAAACTTCAAGGTAACTTCACAAAACCGGTCATTCATATGAAGTTGCCGTATTTTTTCCTCTCGTTAAATATAAAGCTTCGAGATTTGCTGCCCCGAATCAGTCTGTCAAAATGGCCCAAAAACTCAAAAGCATCTCAATTTCTTTGGACGCCGTCTGCTTGACAAGTATGGGAGCATCCCACCTTTGCAAATTCATCCCCACCCTACGGGAAGAGCACTAGACGCGCAGCGGCTGCTCGCAGAGTCGATCTACATCCCCTAGCCCCTTCTCCCAAAAAGGGCGTAGCGCTTTGTGCGTCTCGAAGAGTAGGGGAGCCGAATTCAAAGTCCTTCTCCCGCCTTGGGAGAGAGCTTAAAGCCTCCGGTATACCAGAATAAGGATGAGGGCAAACGAAATCGGGATGCACCCCCGGTACGGTTTAGAAGTATTCCAGCTAAAAAAGCATCCCGGCTTCCGTTAGAGGGTGTTTGAAAAGGGGGTAAGCCCGTCTTGAAGGATACTGGAGCCCCTCAGTAGGAGGGCTGAAACCCTGAGACTACCCTCACTTTTCTGGGTAGTCTATGTCGCTAAAGGAAGTCCCGAATACTTTTCAAACAGCCTCTAATGCCGAATTTTGGTTACTCGCCAGACTCATCAATCACCGCAGCCCGATCTAGTAAGAGTAAGTTGCGGAGTTGGTCCGTATCGAGTTCCGTCAGCCATTTCTCGCCAGCACCGACCACTTGTTCTGAGAGGGTCTTTTTAGACTCGATCATGTCGTGGATGCGTTCTTCGAGGGTGCCGGTACAGACAAATTTATGGACCTGCACGTTACGGGTTTGGCCAATTCTGAAAGCGCGATCGGTGGCTTGGTTTTCAACGGCAGGGTTCCACCAGCGATCGAAGTGGAACACGTGGTTGGCGCGGGTGAGGTTGAGACCGACGCCCCCAGCCTTCAAAGACAAAATAAATAGACGCGGTCCGTTGGGGTCTTGCTGAAACCGATCCACCATTTCCTCTCGCTTGGCCTTGGAGGTACTGCCGTACAAAAAGAGAGTCTCTTGTTTGAAGGTATCTATGAGATGGGCCTGAAGCAGCTTACCCCACTCCGCAAACTGGGTAAAAATCAGGGCGCGATCGCCCTCATCTAACAGCTCTTCGACCATGGCGTCAAACCGCTGTAGCTTGCCCGAGCGATTGGGTTGAACGGCAGTCTCTTCTTTTAAGAACTGGACCGGATGGTTACAAAGCTGCTTCAGACGGGTCAGCAGTCCTAAGATCATGCCCCGTCGCTGCACCCCGTCACTGGCTTCAATCTCTCGCAAAGACTGCTCCACAGCATCTTGGTAGAGCTGGGCTTGCTCTCCAGATAGACCGCAAAACACCGTCATCTCTTGTTTTTCAGGCAAGTCTTGGATGATGGTGCGATCGGTTTTGAGGCGACGGAGGATGAAGGGCTGAACCAGCGATCGCAGCGTTTTAAGGGAAGCTGTATCACCGTAGCGCTCGATCGGGGTGGCAAAACGCCGCTGGAAGAAGTTTTTAGGACCCAGATAGCCGGGATTGAGAAAGTCCATCACCCCCCAGAGTTCAGAGAGACGATTTTCCACCGGGGTACCGGTGAGGGCAATGCGAAACTGGGCCTCAATTTGTCGAACCGCTTTCGACTGTTTCGCATCGGGGTTTTTAATGTTTTGGGCTTCGTCAAGCACCAGCCCCTGCCAGGCCACCCGCTCTAAATCCTTAAGCTCCCGCTGAGCCAGGGCATAGCTGGTCAGCACCACCGTCACAGACTTGGCCTTGCGGGCAAATACCGCCTTGTGAGGGCGCTTTTCGCCATGATGCATCATCACCGTCAAATCGGGGGCAAACTTATGAATTTCCCGTTCCCAGTTACTCAATACCGATGTGGGGCACACCAGCAACGTCGGCCCATCGAGCAAATCTCGCTGCTTCAGGTGCAGCAAGAAGGCAATCAGCTGAATGGTTTTACCCAAGCCCATATCATCGGCAAGGCAGGCCCCCAACCCCCACTGCTCCAAAAAGGACAGCCACGAGACGCCCCTAGCCTGATAAGGGCGAAGATGCCCCTCAAAACCAGGGGGATCGGCTAAGGGCTCTAGGGTTTGATTGCCTTGGGTCAGGGTTTTGATCAGGTCTTCCAGCACCCCTGAGGCTTCAAAACTGACCACCGGCAGCTTATCGATGACCTGGGTATCTCCAGTGCTCATGCGCAGGGCGTCTTCTACATTTAGAGAAATGGGCTCTTGGCGACGCTGGAAAAATTCTCGGGCAGCGCGGATATCCTGGGGCCGCAGCTCGACCCACTGTCCCCCCATTTCTACCAGAGGGGTTTCTAGAGCTACCAGTCGCTCAAAGTCTTTTTGGGAGATAGTTTTACCCGCCAGAGACAGCTCCCACTGCACGTTCAAAAAACTCTTAAGGCCTAACCGTTGACGCTGTTTACGGTCAGGAGCAGCCGCCTCTAAGCGAATCCCTAAACGGCTATTGCCATCTTGATTTTGGGGATTTAAGCCTGGGGGCAAGATCACCCCAAAGCCACCATCTTTAAGGCGGGCCGCCGTAGTTTTTAAAAAGACGTAGGTCTGAGCTGGGTCTAAGGGGCAATCACTGGGGGACTCCTGCTGCAGGCTGTCGCGAATCGGATCACACAGCCGTGCTGCCCGTCCCAGTCCAGCCAGCAACGTTTCTTGGGGCGCTACGATCTCCTGACCCTGAATCACCGCTTGATCGACGGGGTACTGCCATAGGGTTGACGCTGCAATCAGGCAATCAGCATTGTCGCGGCTCTGCAGGTGGTAGACCAGCCGCCAGTCTTCGGTGCCTTCCGCTGGCGGAGTCAAGACCACACAAAAACGAAAGCGATCGCTAATGCTGGCATCATGGGCCTGTAAAGGCGCTGTCCAGGTATTGAGGGCATCCCTGAGGCGGGCCGAGGCGCTCGCCCCCCCTTCAAAGCCTTGAATATCAGCCGACCCAGTAGCCAGGGCCTGCAGCCACTCCCGCACCGGCAAATCAGGGCTGAGCACATCTGTGCCAGCGATATTCGGCTTGGCCTGACGGCGCACTTGGGCATCAACCGTCGCCCTCAAAAAGTCTTCCAGCAGCATTTCTGGTTCAGCCCCAAAGGGCACCGCTAAAACTGGTTCAGATCGACCGATAGCCTGATAAAAACGACAGACCAGCGGCATGTTTTGCCCAAACTGCTGGCGGCGGGCCTCATCGGTATCGCTATCCAAAAGTAAGCGCCAATGGGCTTGGGTCGATTTGCGAGCCACAGTCACCATGGGCAAATACTTACCCCGCGCCAGCAGATCCAGTCCCCAACGGGCAATGTGCGACCAATAGCGAACGTCTGCTCCAAGGGTGGCCGCTGCGATAGTGGTAGACCCCAAGGGAAGCTGCTGCAAAAAGCTGGCCATTTCCCCCGGTGTCAGCCAAACACCCGACACCTGCCAGGGAAACAAAACCAGATCCTGTACTTGAGCCGATTCAGCCGGTAACGATTCAGCGGAATGTTGAGGAATGCAGGTCGTCGCCGTGAGGTGAGTGGGCAAACATAGCACCTGAATTAAGGACCGCTCTGACGCAGGCGCTGAGCGAGTCGCTGAGGATCGCCGTCGTTTACCGTCCTTAGGTGCGGCGGGCTTTGACCAAATCGCATTGGGGAGTCCTTTGATACGCTGCAGAGAGGACTCAAGGGCAGCGAAGTCAAGACTGTAGGGATGGCGCTGAACCGCCTCTTTGACGGTGAAGGTGGCTGGATTGAGTCGCTGCCAAGCTTCCCCCCAAAGAAAGAAGCGCTGGGCTTCGGCCAACCAACTGCCATGTAGGATTACCATGCAATACGAATCGCTCGACAGAACAAACTTTTACAGAGACCGATGGCGCTACCGCTCACCGTCCAATTGAAAGATTCAACCTCAGCCGTCCTGGACATCATGCAGCCAGGAGAGGTCGAAACTGTCCGGGAATTGCTGAATCAAATCATTGTAGAGGGCGTCAGTTATCCTCAAGATCAACCGCTCTCCCCCCAAGATTTTCAGGCTTATTGGATGAAAGGGGATGCGTTTGTGGTGCGGCGAACACGGGACGGAGGATCGGCTGCGCAGCAAATCGTCGGAGCATTTTACCTGAAGCCCAACTTCCCAGGGCGGTGTCGCCACATTTGCAACGCTGGCTTCATTGTACCGCTTGAGGCTCGCGGCTATGGGATTGGCCGCGTCATGGGAGAGGCGATGCTGACTTTGGCGCGCGATCGCGGTTATCGGGCGGTCATGTACAACCTGGTTTTTGAGACCAATGTTCCCTCCCTCAAGCTTTGGCAATCCCTAGGGTTCCGGGAAATTGGCCGGGTTCCTGGGGCCGCCCATCTCCCCGATGGCCGCTATGTGGATGCGATCATGCTCTATTGTCCGCTCACATAAACTCAGGGGCTGTTCTGAATACCCTCTGCCCTATTTCTGCTAGGGGCTTACACGGGCTGCTTTAAGTTAGGCAGCAGAGTGTCTTAGCTTATCCATATACGTCAGACCTTCCCAATTAGCCCGCGATTCATCTGCGGGCGGGCGGCGAGGTTGACCCCAATCGCTGCGTCAAATTGACGTTGGAATAGGTTAAGTCTCTTCTAAGCAGGCCAAGATCGCCTTGGGGCTGAGCTTTTGCTTAAACCAAACGATGGGGGTGGGCAGGTTCTTCGTATCCACGCCCGCTTTTTCTAGGTTGAGCCGCTCAGAAATAGCCAAAATCAAATCGCTGCGGTTGGCACGGCGCACCTGGGCGAATTTTTTGCGCAGATATTCCGGTCGCCAATAGCCGACAATTTCTAGCAAGAGGACCCGGCCATCGGGATGCACCAAGCGAAAGTCTGGAATCATGACGCTACCTGGAATCGGGATTAAATCCACTTCCCGCTCCAAGCGCCAAGGCGTTTTTTTAGGCCAGCGATCGGCAAAAGAAGCTTCGAGCATGCTGTCGTAGGGTTTGCCAGGGGGATAGTGGGAGACCAGACCACAGTCGGTATCGAGGCTAAACTGACGGCTTCGTGGTTCGTTACTGTAGAAATCTTTGGTTTGCAGGGTGGCGGAAAGGCTCCAGCGGGTGACGTGCAAAATGGCCGGAATCAGCTTGGCCATGTCGAGGCCATAGCGGGTGCTGGCTTTGAACAAACTGGTGGGGCCATCAATGGTGACGGTAAAGCCATGGTCGGCATCTCCTTCGATGTAGGCCATCAGCCGAAACAGCTTCAGGTACCGAAACATCAATTTGTATTCGCCTGGGTCATTGCGGTGCACATTCAGCACCACCTGACTGGCTTTGTAAAAAATGCCCTGCACTTGGGAGAGGTTGTAACGATGGATCAAGGCCTGGGGGGTGGGGGGCTCAAAGGCAATCAGAATATGGTTTTCTTTGAGGGCGGCATAGAGCCCTTGGCTGACCTCTGCAGGAGTGACGTCGCGGTCGAGTTCGGTGCTGAGCTGGGTGGCCAAAGTTTCGAGATGGGCGATCGCCGGCTCGGGGCTAGGGGCTGACTGACTGGCCAGGGCAAAGGCCCGCTCTCGCAGCATCGGAGGATCCAGTGGGCTGACGGGCTCGAAGGTACTGAAGCTGGATCGCAAAATGTGGGCGAGGCCGCGACGAACCCGGTAGTCGGTATCATCGCCTTCTAAGACTTGCAATTTTTGATTGAGACTGCCCTGGGTTTGACTGACATGGTCTTGAAATTGCTCGATCAGGCTTTGGGCCAGCTCGCAGGTGTCGTCGTCTACGGCCAGCCGTTTGGGGTGGATAGAGTCCCCTTGGTTGCGATGGATGAGTAGATCGGAAGGTAGCGTAGGCGAATCTCCAGGTGGGATTAGTTAACTCAGAAACGTGCCCTTATCTTTGGGAGTTGGTAAGTGGAAATTATTTTAGGCGTAATTCTAGATACACCGCTCAACAGCGCCATATTCTCCCGGTTTAGGCATTTCAAGCCTCGCTGTAAATCTCTGCTGGACTGAGTTGATGACCCTCGACCAACTGCTGCACAGCGTTCATCACTAACTCAGCCCGCTTCTGCACAAAGGCGTCAAAATCTTTCTGGAGCTTGGTGGTTTTTGCATCTTCTGACAGCCCTTCATAACCGCCATTTGCCAGTTCCTGTATGGGAATCAAGTGGGAATGGAGCCGTTCTTTCACAATCGCCTCTGAGGTCCATTTATAGCGATCTTTTAGATAAACCAGGGGATCTTTGCCGCCAATGGACAAGTTGGTTTTATCTTTGATCAGGGCGCAGTTCAGGGCCAGAAAGCTGGAAATACTCGCTTCTTTTAGAAGGCCATCGGGGTAAACGTGATGGTAGTGACGGTTTTCAATGGTGTGGGCATCCAGCCGTTCACCAGTGGCAAAGTCCAAGGCATTGAGGCGACAAAGCACCGCCAGCACCCCGCGCCCGCGAATAGTGGCACGTTTGGGCCATTCTGCCGTGAGGATTTCCTCAATTTCAACTAGGGTATGGTCGGCAAAGATGGGCACATCGCTGATGGTGTAGGGCGTCCCAGCAGTCTTGGTTTTACCCGTGATGATTTTCTTGAGGCTATTGAAGTCTGCGAAGGCGTTGGTAGGGGCAGAGTTCTCGTAGCGATCGGTGAAAAAGGCTGACCAGAGATAGCGCTTGAGCAGTAGCTCATCACAGCCCTGTTTATCTCCCGCATCGGGGATATGGGCATAGAGGGCGGCGATTACAGCCAGCACAGCATTGGTTGGGAGTCGCTGCGCATCATAAATGCCCTCGGTGTTGAGGAACCTGGCCATGCGGTTAAGGCCTCGCTCCAATACATCCCACTGTTCGACCATGCGCTGCTTATTCATCTTCCAGGCCCCGATTTGATTGGGGAAGTTGTCCTGAAGCAGGGCAGACGTGGTTAATACCAAGTCTGATAGGGAGGCATAGCGGGCAACATTGGGGTGGCGTTCATGCAGGCCAGCCTCTAGGTCATGGAGGGATCGCCCCATCACACTCTCCACTTCAGCCACGATGATGTCGTAGGTGGAGAGGGGCTTGCTATTGGTATTCATGTTGATGAATACCTCCAGGGCCACAGACTTATCGGTATGGGCAGGCAGGGCCAGATAAGGCAGGTTGTAGTTGGCCAGGGTGGCGCGCAGGTCTTTGATTTTGTCGCTGACTTTTTGGCGATACTCAAAATACTGCTGAAAGGCGTCCATACCTAAATCAGCAGATGGTTTGGGTAGTGCTTTGTTGATCCATTCGTCGATTTCACTTTGGATATCGCCAGGGCGAAGCAGTTGGGTGGGGATAAAGCCCCGCTGTAGGGTTTTGCCTGGCAGATCGCACCACAGAGGGAATCGTCTACTGTCGTTTTTCTTGCAGTAGCGCCCCTTGTGGTAAACGCTCAGGTCGTTCAGAGGTTTGTCATTGTCGTAGTTATCGAAGGCTTTGACGTAAATAAAGTAGGTCACCCACGGGTAGTTGTTATGGAGAACCCGCCACAGGGCGGTGAGCCGCTGCTGCCCATCCAGCAGGTGCTCATAGACTTTGTTGCCGGTTTTCGGTGCGGTCTGCAAATAGCGGGAAATAAATTGCTCTGCTTCACCAACTTCAAGGATGAGGGTGATGCCCAGGGGCAGGTTATGAATGACGGTATGGACAAGGCTAGCAATGCGCTGCTGGTCCCAAGCCTCGAAACGCTGAAAGCGAGGGAGTTTAATCTCGCCGCGTTCGACTTTGCCGTACCAATCTTGAATGTTGCGGTTGCGGGCTTCCACGATCTCAGCCTCAGCGTATTAGTTGGCTCTGGGTAACCTGTCCAGATACGCTACATTTCCCAGCTCTGTGCTTCAGATACGCCATGATCTCGCCGGTAATGACAGCTTCTCTCATGGGCAAGGTTTACCAGGGGGTTACTTTCAACTCAGCAATTTTAGAAAAGGCTTGATCAGCAGTGATTAGGCTAGCAGCGTTTTGCAGGGCGATCGCACCAATGATTGCATCCGGTAATTTCAATCGATACTGTTGCCGCAACGTAATGATTTGCCCAATCAGAGCAGCATTACCTGTGTCCAGGCTAATCACGCTAACTCGTCTCAAGAAGTCCTGAAACAGGGCTTTGTCGTTTTCGGTCAGTTCCGGAAATACCAGGAACTCAATTTGGCTAATCACTGCGATGCCAATCCACTCTGCTCCTTGCAGAAGGTCCACCAGAGCAGAATCTCCTTTCAGCAGGGCAACGATAGCATTGGTGTCGAGGAGATAACGGTTACCAATCATCGCGCAATGACCGCTGGATAGCGACGGCGTCGCCTTGCCAGGTTAAGCGTCCAACCAAATCTGAAAAATCATAGTTGGGAGATGGCACTTGAGGAATTGGAGCGATCACAGGCTGATCAGCATCACTCTGAGGGGATTGTGATTCTAGGCCCAATCGAAAGAAATGGATAAAGCTGTAGACCTCGGAGAGTCGATCTTGAGGGATACGCTTAATTTCATCAATGACTCTCGATAATTCCATGCTTTCTCCCCTGGATGCGTTAGGTCTGCAGATATTTTCCCTATTCTAGGCCGCTCCTTTGTTGTGACTGATGCAGTTGAAACCGCATCGGGCATGACTCCCGACTGACATTCTGATGGGAGCCTGTTGGGGTAAGTAACTGTTATGCTCCAACACCAATGCGCCGTCAGAGGTTTAGCATGGCGACATGGATTTGTTTGACCACCATCGCGATCTCCAAATCGAAGCCCAAGCGCCCTTGGCCGCTCGGCTGCGGCCCCGCACCCTGGATGAGTTTGTCGGCCAAGATGCGGTGGGGGGGCCAGGGCGACTGTTGCGGCGGGCAATTCAGGCCGATCAGCTCTCTTCGCTAATTTTTTATGGTCCCCCCGGCACTGGCAAAACCACCCTGGCGCGGATCATTGCCAACACCACCAGTGCTCAGTTCATTGCCATCAATGCCGTGCTGGCCGGGGTAAAAGATATTCGAGAGGCGATCGCCCAGGCCCAAGAGCTGCGGGGTCAGTACGAGCGGCGCACGATCCTGTTTATTGATGAGGTCCACCGCTTCAACAAGGCCCAGCAAGACGCGCTATTGCCCTGGGTGGAAAATGGCACCGTAATTTTGATCGGGGCCACCACCGAGAATCCCTTCTTTGAGGTGAATAAAGCCCTGGTCAGTCGTTCTCGGGTGTTTCAGCTCAAGTCCTTGGAGGCTGAGGATCTGCGACAAGTGGCCGAACAGGCGTTGACCGATCCCGAGCGGGGCTATGGCCAAAAATCAGTCCAGATTGAAGACGCAGCTCTCGATCATTTGGTGAATGTGGCCAATGGCGATGCCCGTGCCTTGTTGAATGCCATAGAACTCGCAGTCGAGACCACCCCACCCGATGAGACCGGCACGATTTCCATCACCCTGGCGGTGGCGGAAGACTCGATTCAACAGCGGGCGGTGCTCTACGACAAAGAAGGGGACGCCCACTTCGACACCATCAGTGCCTTTATCAAAAGCGTGCGTGGCTCCGATCCCGATGCGGCCCTCTACTGGCTGGCCCGCATGATTTACGCCGGGGAAAACCCCCGCTATATTTTTCGGCGGCTGGTGATTCTAGCCAGTGAAGACATTGGCTTAGGCGATCCCCAGGCGGTGACGGTGGTGACCAGTTGCGCCACTGCCTTTGATCGGGTGGGCATGCCGGAAGGGCGCTATCCCCTAGCACAGGCCACGCTTTACCTGGCCACCGCTCCCAAATCCAACAGTGTTATGGCCTTTTACGATGCTCTATCGACAGTGGAAACCGAGCAGCAGCAGGATGTGCCCAATCCTCTGCGGGATCCTAATCGAGATAAAGAAGGCTTTGGCCATGGCAAGGGCTACCTCTATCCCCATGCCTATCGCGACCATTGGGTGGCCCAGCAGTATTTACCTCAGGGCTTGCAAGGTCAAGTGTTTTATCAGCCCTCTGATCAGTGGTATGAAGCCACCATCCGCACCCAGGAGGCTCGACAGCGGGAGGCGCAGTTAGCGGCCTTGGTAGAAGAAACCGGCCCCGTGGAGGCCCTCACCTATAGCCCCGAGAATCCGGCCCAAGAGCGGTGGCTACAGCGCACCCTAGCCCAAACCGTTGATCGCCTTGCCGCCATCCGAGATCGCCTGTTTGCGACCCTGCAGCTCCAACGCCATCATCTGGTGCTAGACCTGAATGCTCGCAGCGGCTTGCTCACTTGGGAAGCCGTTCGACAAGTCCCAGAGGGGGGTGTTTACGGGCGAGTGGATACCGCTCAGGATGCTGAAGCGCTGCAGGAGCAGGCTGCGGCTTTGTTGGACCTGAGTCGGCCCCAAATTCTGCAGACGCCCCTGCTCGATCTGGCTGCGACCTTAGCGAACCACGATCCCCAGTTGCGCTTTGATGCCTTGATCGGGCGCAATGTGCTGGGGGCGTTAGCCGATAAGTCAGGGGTGGTCAAGGCGCTGCGATCGCTGTTAGCAGAGGATGGCACGTTGGCTTTGGCTGAAGTGATGCCCCGGCAGACCCAGCGGCTGTCGGCGCTGTTACCCGATAACGCCATTGAGGCAGATTTACGAGATCGCTGGCAAACTGCCGAGGCGACCATCTACAGCGACGAAAAAGATCCCCGATTCAATTGGGAAAGCGCCGATCTGGTGGCCCTGATCGAAGCCGTGGGTTTCACAGTGACTTGGACTAAGGACGTACAAACCTACGAAATGTGGGTGGGTAAGGGACTGTGCGATCGCTGGCTCGACCCAGATACTGCGACCAGTTACCGGAATCAGCTTGCAACACAATTGACTGACTCTGACCTTGTCACCCTCGAAAAATTGATTCGCCGACGACTCCAAAATCAAACCGTTTCTTGGCAAACCACCCTCCTTTTCCTGACCGCCAAGCCTAATGTTTAGATCCTTGAGCTGCGAGGATTCTGAGTTGCCTTGTTAGGATGAATGGGCTGTGTGCGTCCCAATCAACTATGTCTTCTGCCCTTTCCACTTCAGCGGTGTCCTCTGCACCCACTACAGCAGAAGACCAACCTTTGCTAGGGCAGTCCCTAGAGCAGCTCACCGATTGGGTTAAAGCTCATGGGCAACCGGCCTATCGCGGCAAACAGCTCCATCAGTGGATCTATGACAAGGGCGTCCGTTCATTAGGGGATATCACCGTTTTCTCGAAGGCATGGCGGGCTGAAATTGCTGCTGTACCCGTGGGGCGAGCTCAGCTCCATCTCCGTTCCCAAGCCCCTGATGGCACCGTTAAATATTTACTGCGTCTCCAGGACGGCCACATTATCGAAGCCGTCGGCATTCCTACTGCCAAGCGCCTGACCGTGTGCGTGTCCTCCCAAGTGGTTGCCCCATGGCCTGTGACTTCTGTGCAACCGGCAAAGGGGGCTTTTTACGCAACCTAGCTACCCACGAAATTGTCGATCAGGTGCTGACCGTCCAAGAAGATTTTGGCCAACGGGTCAGCAACATCGTGTTTATGGGCATGGGGGAACCGCTACTCAATACCGATAGCGTCGTGGCCGCGATTCGTTCGCTGAATATAGACGTGGGGATTGGCCAACGCAACATGACCCTTTCCACAGTGGGCATTCCCGGCCATATTCGCCGTCTTGGGGAACACCACCTCCAGGTCACGTTGGCCGTCAGCCTCCATGCCTCCAACCAAGCCCAGCGGCAGCAGTTGATTCCCAGTGCGCGCCAATATCCCCTGGAGGCGTTGCTAGGGGAATGTCAGGACTATGTGAATACCACCGGACGGCGGGTGAGTTTTGAATATATTTTGCTGGCTGGCCTGAATGATCGCCCCGAACATGCCGCTGAGTTGGCTGATCACGTCGGCGGGTTCCAAAGCCACGTCAATTTGATTCCTTACAATCCGATTAGCGAGGTGGACTACCAGCGGCCTAGCGATTTCCAAATCGAAGACTTTATGGCCGAACTCCAGCGTCGTAATGTTGCCGTCAGCGTTCGCTATTCCCGTGGTCTCGAAAAAGATGCTGCTTGCGGACAACTGCGTGCCACTCAGATACCCCACCCCCCTCAATCAGCCTTGGCTCAATAAAAGAACATAGATAGCGACCTTTCGTTATGACTCGTTTGTGACACTTTACGGGGACAGCTCCAACCTCTGGCTAGCATAGGGAGAGAGAGTGTTATGTGGAACGTGCCTTGATTGGCTGGGGTTTGCAGCTTGTTCAGATAACTGATCACTAATCTAAGTCTGCGATCGCTGCTCCCTGTAGAATGGCCCTTCCCGATGACCTCCCGACCTGGCTGTTGGATGGCGCTTAGCCTCCTCGCCCCTCGGGACTTAAGGTGTGACTTCAACTGAGGCAAAATTTAATTTTTACCAGCTCTGGAATATGAGCTTTGGCTTCTTTGGCATCCAGTTTGGCTGGGGGCTGCAGATGGCCAACACCAGTGCCATCTTTGAGCACCTAGGAGCAAACCCCGAGCAGATCCCCATTCTCTGGCTCGCTGCGCCGCTGACAGGTCTAATCGTGCAGCCGATTATTGGTAGCCTCAGCGATCATACCTGGGGACCTTTAGGGCGACGACGTCCCTACTTTTTAGGTGGCGCGATTCTCGCCTCAATTGCGTTGATTTGCATGCCGACGGTTGGCAGTCTTTGGATGGCGGTGGGGTGTCTGTGGATTCTCGACACAGCGGCTAATACCAGCATGGGACCGTTTCGAGCTTTTGTGAGCGATTTACTGCCACCGTCCCAGCGCACTCGGGGGTTCGCCATTCAGAGCCTGATGATTGGTTTGGGCGCAGTGCTTGCCTCCGCTCTGCCTTGGTTACTATCCCATGGCTTAGGTTTCAGCAATGCTGAGTCGCTCACAGGCGGGGTTCCCCCCTCTGTGACCTATTCCTTCTATATCGGTGCAGCCGTTTTTATGGGCACGATCCTGTGGACGGTGATCTCCACCCCTGAAAAGCCCCCTGCTGATATGGCAGTCTTTCAGGCCCAACAGGAACAATATCAAGGGCTTGGGGCAACGGGGCGAGAGATTTTCACAGCCCTGAAAACCATGCCCACCCCGATGCGGCAATTGGCTTGGGTGCAAGGGTTCAGTTGGCTGGGAATGTACTGCGTGTTTCTGTACTTTCCGCCAGCGATCGCCCACACCCTATTCGGTGCAGCAGATAGCCAGTCGCCGCTCTACTCAGAAGGAATTGAATGGGCAGGGATATGCATTGCCACCTATAACGCCATTTGTTTTGGGGTCTCGTTCCTGTTGCCTCGCTTAGCGATCGCCACTAACCGAGCCAAGGCCCATAGCCTATGTCTGTTGGTGGGTGGTCTGAGTCTGATTGCCCTCAGACTGGTGCCGTCACCCCTATGGGTTTTGCTGCCCATGGTGGGCTTAGGCATCGCCTGGGCCAGCATGTTGTCCTTACCCTATGCCATGGTGGCAGGGGCTTTACCACCCCGCAAGAGTGGCATCTATATGGGAATCTTTAATCTGTTTATTGTGCTGCCAGAAATTGTGGCGTCTTTGGGGCTGAGCTGGGTGATGTCCCATGTTTGGGGCGGGGACTGCCTGATTGCCGTTATCTTTGGAGGGGCCTGCTTTGTGGTGGCTGCCGCCCTGAGCCTCGGCGTAGAAGAACCAGCATCAGCAGTCGCACCCGCCGCAGACACCCAAGAGCCTACCCCAACTGTGGTGCCCCTATAAGGCAAAAGAATTTGACCACGATGCGCTATCGAATTAGCCACACCACCCAGTACACCTACAGCCAGCCGGTTTTTTTGCAGCATCACGTGGTGCGATTGACCCCCCGCAGTGATGGGAATCAAATTCTCCACCAATTCGACATTCAGGTTGAGCCCAAACCCCAGTTACAGAGCCCCATTGTCGAACTCGACGGCAATGCTACTGTCGGGCTGTGGTTTACCAATTCCGCTACCTCACGATTGGTGATCAAGACCACTGCTGAAGTCGAAACCACCTGCACCAATCCCTTCAACTATTTCACGCCCAGTTGGGCCAACCCGTTACCGATTGATTACCCGACCTTTCTGGCTACCTCACTGCATCCTTACCGAACTCAGCATGATCTCCCCCTTGCACCCAACGTGGTGGAATTTGCCCATGGGCTCATGCATGAGGTCAATTATCAGCTCGGTACATTTTTAACCGCGCTCACCCAACGGATTTACAGCGACTGTACCTACACCACCCGTCATGAAGGTGCACCTATGCCTGCAAGCCTGACTTGGCAGACTAAAAGAGGCAGTTGCCGAGATTTTGTGGTTTTATTTGTGGCGGCTTGTCGCGCTGTTGGGCTAGCGGCCCGTTTCGTCAGCGGCTATCAAGAGGGCGATTCCGCTCAGTCAAACCATGATCTGCACGCTTGGGCAGAGGTATATATTCCCGGTGGGGGCTGGCGGGGGTTTGACCCGACCCATGGTTTGGCGGTAAGCGATCGCCATATTGCTTTAGCCGCTGCCCCTAACCCAGCCCAAGCGGCCCCTGTCACGGGGGCATTGCGAGAAGGTCATCCAGCTCAAGCCACCCTCACGAGCCAAATTCACATCAGCACTCTTTGACCGACACGCCCTAATAAACCGCTGACTGATCTAAGGCGCTACTGCGGAGAAATATCGCTCACATTCAGAGCTGGCGGAGAAGAGACTTGGTTCCAGTTAATATCGGGCATGCGATCCGAGGCCCTGCGTAGCGCCTGCTCCCAATGTTTTCGCATCTTAATCAAATAAGGATCCCCTGCCTGAAATTGAGCCCGGTGACAGATCTCAAACGTATCGGCTTGGTACATCACCATATTGATCGGTGGCCCCACCGACAGATTAGAGCGCATCGTCGAATCAATCGAGAGCAGCGCACTCTTTGCCGCCGCATTGAGATCTGCATTAAAGGTGAGGGTGCGATCCAAAATGGGTTTCCCATACTTGGTCTCACCAATCTGCAGAAAAGGGGTTTCCGGTGTGGTTTGAATGCAATTGCCTTGGCTATAGATCAGAAATAGCTGGGGCGCTTCCCCTGGAATTTGCCCCCCAAGCAGAAAACTACATTGAAAATCAATGTTGTCCTTTTCCAGCCAGGGCCGATCCAGAGACTGCAGCGTTCGAATACAGTTGCCAATGTAGCGAGCCACGTCATACATCGTTGGCAGAGCATGCAGGTTACTGTCCTGACCCACTGCGATATCTCGCTCCAGGGTATGTAAAACTGCTTGGGTAATTGATAAATTGCCTGACGAGCAGAGAACCAAAGCTCGTTTTCCGGGCAGAGAAAAATCAAATAGCTTTCGATAGGACGAAATGTAGTCGACCCCTGCATTGGTTCGAGAGTCAGCTGCCAGAACGATTCCTTGCTCTACCAATATTCCTAAGCAATAGGTCATATCATTTTTAGAGAGCACTAGGCGTTGTTATTCATGGGAACAGGCATCCTGACTTGACTTGCGCTGCCTAATTAAGCCCAGGCAATAAAAAAAACGCTGGGTTCACCCCAGCGACAACTTAAAACTTATTCTTCAAGAGCACAGGCAAGGTGTGAATCCGTATCCTGTGAGCTCTATCATCACGATATATTGCAGCACAAGCCAGGCAAACAAGACATCAACTTTACCCTTCTGACGCTAAGAACCTGTTTGCTTGCTAGAAGTCTGAATGTAGAGAATGAGCAAAAACACAGTGGGCACCAGCACGAACAGAATACTTGCGACAAATCCTAAGCTATTAACTTCCATAACCTAAGCCTCTACCCTCTACTGATATTTAAACAACAGCACTACTCATATCTTACGGCATCCCCAGTCCCTCAACAGAACAGGCACCGGTCAATAGAGCAACCTCCTCAAATCATCAAAAAATCTGTAGTGTCCATCTGACGCGACCGCAGCAGCGCATCAGCATGAATCTACTTCTTACGCTTTGGGGGTTTGGTAATCACAGAAACAGGTCCATTGACCATGACTTGACAGGCAAGTCGGCAATTATCGGGGCGTTTTTTTAGCTTGCGTGCTTCAACCGCCGTTTTGGGCGACAAATTCTCCATCCCAGAGGCAATTTCAACCACACAGGTTCCGCACTGGCCATACCCGCCGCAGTTGGTCATCTTGCCCACAAAGGTATAGATATCAACGTCATTTTCCATGGCTTTGAAGCGAAGATTTGCACCATTAGCGGCAATCACCTCTTTATCTTCATTCAGAAAATTGATCGTAGCCATTGGTCCCCTAACCCTCACCAGTTGCGTCAACAATCCATCTGCTCTGGGCCAATTCGAAGCACCGCTCAAGGTAACCCAAGGCCTGGAAATCTAAGGGTGTGACTGTCGCCACCAACGCTGAATTGCATCGATGGTTAACACTCGTTACACTCTTTATACATTTTCGTACTTTACTGTCATCAGTCACAGATGGGTTGGTCCAGATATCGTCGCACTGCAGGTCAACAATTGTAAACTTTTGTTTTGCCTTTGATGGGTGCAGGCGCTACTTCATCACCTAGATTGACTGCCAAGTCTGGTACGCTGACTATATATGCGGCCTTTATTAAATAAATCTGCACAGCAATTGTTGAAGTTAAAGAGGAGGAGAGTAGTCAATGGGACTACCCTGGTACCGGGTACATACAGTCGTTCTGAATGATCCAGGTCGACTGATTTCTGTACACCTGATGCATACGGCCCTTGTGGCTGGGTGGGCCGGTTCAATGGCCCTCTTCGAACTAGCCAGATTTGATCCGAGTGACCCCGTCCTCAACCCAATGTGGCGTCAGGGCATGTTTGTTTTGCCCTTTATGTCTCGCCTAGGGGTAACTGAATCTTGGGGTGGCTGGAGTGTGACTGGAAGCACTGCAGTTGACCCAGGTTTTTGGAGTTTTGAGGGCGTCGCTGCGGCTCACATCGTTTTATCAGGCCTGCTGTTTTTAGCGGCAGTTTGGCACTGGGTTTACTGGGATTTGGATCTCTTTAGGGATCCTCGTACCGGTGAGGCAGCGCTGGACTTGCCTAAGATGTTTGGGATTCACCTATTTCTATCTGGTCTACTTTGCTTTGGTTTTGGAGCGTTCCATCTCACGGGTCTCTGGGGGCCGGGGATGTGGGTGTCTGATGCTTATGGCGTAACGGGCCATATTCAAGCAGTTGCACCGGAGTGGGGACCAGCTGGATTTAACCCCTACAATCCTGGCGGGATTGTTGCTCACCATATCGCTGCCGGTGTGGTTGGCATTATTGCAGGCCTATTTCATTTGACGGTTCGTCCACCTCAGCGCCTGTACAAGGCTTTGCGGATGGGGAATATCGAGACGGTCCTGTCTAGCAGTATTGCAGCCGTCTTTTTTGCCGCCTTCGTCGTTGCTGGCACCATGTGGTATGGCAGTGCAGCCAGTCCGATTGAGCTGTTTGGCCCAACCCGCTATCAGTGGGACCAAGGCTATTTCCAGCAGGAGATTCAGCGACGGGTCCAAGCTGAGGTTGCAAGTGGTGCTTCCGAGTCTGAAGCCTACGGTTCTATTCCCGAGAAGCTTGCTTTCTATGACTATGTCGGCAACAGCCCTGCTAAAGGCGGTTTGTTCCGCGTGGGTCCCATGGTTCAAGGTGATGGTATTGCTGAGGGTTGGTTAGGTCACCCTGTCTTTACCGATGGTGAAGGCCGAGAGCTATCGGTTCGTCGCCTCCCCAACTTCTTTGAGACCTTCCCGGTGATTTTGACCGATCAGGACGGCATCGTTCGGGCTGATATTCCTTTCCGTCGGGCAGAGTCGAAATACAGCTTCGAGCAGACGGGTGTCACGGCGACCTTCTATGGTGGTGAGTTGGATGGCCAAACCATTACTGATTCCGCACTTCTGCAGAGCTATGCCCGCACAGCTCAACTGGGCGAGCCCGTTGAAGTTGAGCAAGATACCTTGGAATCTGACGGCGGCTTCCGGACCAGTCCTCGTGGTTGGTTTACCTTTGGTCATGCTGTCTTTGCGCTGCTGTTCTTCTTTGGCCATATTTGGCACGGATCTCGGACACTTTATCGAGATGTGTTTGCGGGTGTTGACCCTGACTTGTCTCCTGAACAGGTTGAATGGGGCTTCTTCCAGAAAGTGGGAGATGCGAGCACCCGTACCGAGGAGCGTGTTTAATATGCTGATCTTTGATTAGCAAGATCTAATGAAAAACGCCCAGCCTTCAGATCGTTCACGTCTATTTCGCTGGGCGTTTTGATTATAAGTCTCGTAGACTAAAGTTGAGTTGGTTGATTAGGAGCTCTCGGAATCATGGAAAGTGTGGCTTATATTTTCATCTTTACGTGCATCATTGGCACGCTATTCTTTGCGATCGCCTTTAGAGAACCCCCTCGAATTACGAAAGACTAGTCGGCTTTGACTGCAACGGTCTGACGGCAGCAGTTCATCTGTATTTATTGGATTGCTCTGTTGCTGTCAAAGACGATTGAAAAATTGCATGGAAGGGGGTAATTGCTTGTATCAGAGTTGAGCAATTACCCCCTTTTTGATCGGGTCCGATAGTATTAGAGCCTCAGGGTGACAGTGCTACCGCTGATCCTGTTTTCAGTGTTCTTTTCTAAGGCGAGGTCAGACGGCATGCAGTGCCCTTTTTGCCAGCACCCTAATAATCGCGTTTTAGAATCCCGTTCTGCTGAGGTGGGTCGCAGTATTCGGCGACGGCGAGAATGCCTGAACTGCAAACGCCGTTTTACAACCTATGAACGCATTGAACACGTCTCAATTACAGTAATCAAAAGTAATGGCGATCGCGAATCTTTTGACCGCAATAAAGTTTTTCGAGGCATGCTCAGAGCCTGTGAAAAGACAGGAGTGACCACATCACAGCTCGATTCCTTGGTTGATGAGATCGAAGCGGAGCTCCAGCAACAGGCACGTCGAGAAATTGACAGCCAGGAAATCGGCATCTTAGTGCTCAAGCATTTGCGCACGGTGAGTGAGGTTGCCTACGTTCGATTTGCGTCGGTTTATCAAAAGTTTCAGGGTATTCAAGACTTCGCAGAAGCCTTAACTCAACTGTCTGACGCCGCCACCCCAGAGTCAGCAATAGTGACGCAGCGCTTGAATGCGTTAATTCCTTAGCTGTGTATTAATGGGACGCAATATTGTTGCTCTGAAGGACAAACGACAGCACCGTATTAGGCGACATTAGACACGGCCAGAATTCCTACAAGCCCGCCCGCTCCAAGTCCTAGAATGCAAACCGCAGCCAGGACGAGTGAGGTTTGTAGGCGCGTAAAAGCCCCCAGTAATCGATCCCCAGTCTCTGCACCCACAATCGCTGCCGCAGCGGCTGTAACCAGTGCCATCAAGCTCATTTTCAAGACGTCTATAGCGGCAGTTTTAGGAACGATATCATCCAGCTTGTCTGTACCGGCATGGTTAAGGGCAATGGCTAAGGCAACGACCATTGCACCTGTACCCAAAATTGCGGCTAATGTCAGGAAGGTTGTGCGCCACCACCCAAACCGCCTCAGGGCTTGAGGGCCAGCTAAGGCTAAGGCTTGAATAATCACACCCGCTAGGGCCAAATTCCAGATCCAGTAAGGGGCTGGAAAAGACGCCATAATCAGGCCAGCAGCAGCATACAAGAAGGTGGTGACAATCAACCAGCCCCAGGGAATCACGTTTGGCATGAACTGTTTCAGCCGTCTGAGCTGTGGCCGAGGCCGTTTGGATTGGGGCGGAGGTGAAGAAGCCATGAATCTAGCAGTGCGAGAATGCTGAGGAAAGCATGCCTAGAACTTGAACGATTAACCCAAGCAAACGGCAGGCATGAGCGCCCTAGTCATGTTTAACTCAGATAATCTGTGCCAATCAACTCATTCACTTGTTTTGGGTACAAGCGCTTGGATCGATTCAGACGTGAATTGAGTATACCTGTTGGTTGTATGACTCCTGTAAGGACAAGCTGCCAAACCGGCGCACAGCACTCAGCCTGAGAATTAAGGATGACCGTTATGGCGTGGAAAAAATGGGCCGATGTATCTTCTCAGCGTTTGAGCACCGTACTTAGACAAACGTTGGTCTTGGGTATTTTATTGATGTTGTTAGGGATTTTAGCCTACCAAGCTGTCCCCAGAAGCCCGGAAATTGCGCCAGAAACCTTACTATCCCAACTGGATAATCAGGAAGCGCCCTTGATCTTAGATGTCAGATCTGAGGCGGAGTACAACAAAGGGCATATTCCTGGCGCTATTCATATCTCCCACCGTGATTTGCCTGATCGTCTCGAAGAACTGGCCGCATTTAAGGCACAACCCGTTATTCTTTACTGCGAAGCTGGAGTGCGGGCCGGTATTGCTGAAACAACATTGGTGGATGCGGGTTTCCAGCAAGTCATTCATTTAGCAGGTGATATGCAAGAGTGGAGACGCCGCGAATTTCCAGTGGAATCACGCTCCGCCATTCCTTAAGCTGAGAAACAGTCTGCAGCAGAAACGCCTGCTGTTAACCCATGCCCGAGTGCTATGCCATTTTCCATTCCCCTGAACGCACTGCTGCAAGGTCTACTAGGCGCATCCAGCCTATTGATCGGCGCTTTTCTGGGAATTTGTTGGCAGCCTGGGCGGGTTTTTTCTGCGGCAATTATGGCCTTTGGAAGTGGCACCCTATTGGCGGCGATCGCCTTTGACATTACCCAGCCTGTTTTCGAAGCAGCGGGCTTTCTCCCTATCCTGGCGGGGTTTACCTTAGGCGGCACCCTATTTACCGTGATCATCAACTACGTCGATGATCGGGGCGGATTCATTCGCCACCCGTCCTCGTCGAAGCGTTTTCTCTACCACCACCGCCAAGAAGAGACCTCTGAAATCTTGGATCGCATTACCCATGTGGAAATGCTGCACACCCTTTCACCCGCGGAGGTGCAGGCGATTATACCGCTGCTGAAAGCGATCACAGTTGAACCTGGAGCCATGCTCTGTCGTGAGGGCGATCCCGGTGATGCCATGTTCATGATTGTGAGCGGAGAAGCGGAGATCTATAAGGGACAGCAATTGATGGCCCTGCTGGGACCCGGTGAGATGTTTGGAGAGATGGCCCTGCTAACGGGTGAAGAGCGCTCAGCGAGCGTCGTTGCCCGATCCCCAATGGAGCTGTACGAGCTGGATAAAGCTGATTTTGACGGCATGTTGACCCACGCCCCCCATTTAGCCAGCGGCTTGAGCCGCATTCTGGCGCGGCGATTGCGGGAGACGACCCAATCTAAAGTGCAGTTGCGCGATCAGAATGATGACCAGTGGCGTCAGCGGGTTTTAGATAGTGTTGAAGTAGATTTTCCGCTGTCAGAGCAGCAAATTCAACAGTTGGCTAAGAGTTCAGCGCCGATCGCGATTTTGGTCGGGACGCTCATTGACAATATCCCTGAATCCTTAGTGATTGGGTTTAACGCGGGGGGGCTGGGGCATCTGAGTGGCTCTTTTCTAATGGCCGTGTTTATTTCCAACATTCCAGAGGCCCTGTCCAGCTCAGTGGGTATGAAGCAGGCTGGAACCCCTGCCCGACGTATTCTTACCCTATGGGCTGGGGCGGTGGCTCTTAGCGGCCTGGCAGCGATGTTGGGTAGCTTACTGGCCAATTATGCGAATGCCTGGGTTTTAGGCACCGCCCAATCCTTAGCGGGGGGGGCAATCTTATCGATGCTTTCAAGCACGATGATGCCGGAAGCCTATGAACTGGGGGGCAGCTCCGTCACCTTTTCAACTATTGCAGGCTTCTTGGTTGGCTTTTGGGTAGTGACTCTCTCCCTAGGGTAAAAGCCTAAGCCAGATCGAATTCCTGCAGGGCAGGTAAAAAGTTACGATTTTCATGGCCTTTCCGACTCAGCTTCAGAAGCGCAAAGCGCTGCAAGGGATTGAGCTGTTGCCACTGCTGATCTGTCAAAGCAATGTTTAGGCTATCCGCTTGGGCTTGAACTTGCTCTGGCAGTTGAGTGCCGTGCCATGGGGGAGCCGGATCAATGGCAAGCAAAGACGCGGGTTGCCCCGCGTAGTGGCTGACCCGTGCTTGTACGTGGGCGCAATAGCTCTCAATCGCTTCAGCGGTATCACAGGGCAAGGTCACTAAGGTCTGTCGCTCAGATTGACTCAACTGGTTCCAGTGATTGAGCTTGAGCTTGACGCCGCAGGTGTCGAGTTTGAACCGGACCTGCATGGGAATGCAGCGGAGTCCTTCCACAAAGTCTGTTTCAAATTGAAAGAATTGGGGTTCATCCATAATTTTCTCGTAGGGGCACGGCAGTGCCGTGTCCCTACGGCATCTCAAGTATCTGTGTTATTCCAATCGGGTTCTTAACGCACAAATTGGGGCATGATTTCAGCGGCGGTATACAGACCATGCAACCCGCGCTGGTGCAGGCGAATCCCGGCTTTGAGATAGCCAAATGCCGGACCACAAACGTTGGCCGCCATGCTGGTCTCATCCCCAAGGGTAAAGGTGTGGGTCGAGATACGGCCATCAAAGGTGCGCCCGGTGACTTGGACGTTCGTGCTGAGGGGCTTCTTGGGGTTGCGGGTATCGACCACGCCGCCTACCGTGACGCGATCGCGATCGCAAATGCCCGCCCACTCCAGCATCAGATCGTCAGCATGTTCCATATTCTCCAGGGTCAAAATCCCATTGGTTTTGTCGAGAAGAGCCGAGACTTCGGCATCGGTCATTTGCCGTGCCGTATCGACGTCATAGTGGGGCAAATGGGCAATATCTTCACGAATGGTGGCGCGGTAGGCTTCCCAATTGGCAATGCCAACCCCAAAGGTAATCTTGACGCCGTGAATCTCTTGGTAACTTTGGGCCGCGACGGTTGCGGCGGCGGTCAATAGCCCTGGGGTTGCGCCACAGCCAGTCATATAGGTAATGCCCGCTGCCGCTAGTTCATCTTTGAGCAAGGCAATCTGAGCCATGGCACTGGTGCGCTTGAGGGCATCTACCAATACCCCTTGCCAACCCGCCTCAATAAACTGACGCACCACCGAGGCCATAAAGGTATTGGGAAGATTGGGGAGTGCCAAGAAATACCCTTGCACGTCAGCACTCTTTTGAATCAGGTCTTGAATGCTGGCTTGACTGAGACAACCTTCGGGCTCTAGATACCCCACTGAGCCCTGCTGTTGGTAGGCCGCAGCGCAAGCAGCGGCATCTAAACCACTGGGGCGATAAACGTAGCCCTGCTTATCTGCTGCAGCCACTAGACGCATTTCTGACTTAGGCGCGAGGACGCGGGCCGCTGCTTGCCCAAGCCCCCCAAACCCCAATACGCCTACGGCGATTTGCTCGACCTGCCGTGAATCCATGACGCTCTCCCGATACATGTTGCAAGGCTCATATTATCTAGGGGCTGTCATTAATTAAAATTGGAGCCCTTGTGGTGCAACGGTTACAGCCCCCAGCAATATTATAGAAAAGGGCGCGGCAATGCTTGCCCAGCAAGGCTTTCACCCGGTGTTGATGACGCGCCCTAGCGGATTCCTGTTGCTATCGCGAGGTGGCTCGCAAGGTAAAGCAATATGTTGCAGGCATTCGCCTGAACCGCATCACCCAGAAAAGATCTTAGAGGTTAAGAAAAATGAACTGATCTCGCCAGGTTTACCAGAAATCAAGGCCCCCAGGCCCATCCGGCTCAAGCATCAACCTTGACGCATTCTGGCAGGTTACGCGAAACTTACAAATACTAAGGTCACTGCTCAGGCCATCAATAAGCTGCATTGAGTTTTGGTATGGCACTGTTAACTGATCTGAGATGTTGCTTAGTAGGATAAAGGGAAAGTTAACCTACGGTTGCTTTCAAGTTTTTATTCTGAATTTTTTGTCCGGTTGTTTGTCAACGCTCTCCAAGATCTTTATGGAAACCCTTGAGTTCATCATTTACGCCGATGGTCGTGTGAAAGAAATGGTGACGGGTATTGTGGGTCGCTCTTGTGAAGAAGTCACCGCTGCTATTGAGGCTCAGTTGGGTGACGTCATCAACCAAGAGACCACCGCCGAGTACTATCAGCAACCTGTTCAACAAGATAATCAGGCAACCTCCCAATCCTTTAGTAGTTGGGTTTGATTTAAACGTTCTCTAACTCGCGGTTTAAAATGTCACACTTTAGCCAGATCCGTACTAAAATCCGCAACCTCACCTCCCTGCAGGCTGCCCTGTCAGACTTGGGTACTGACTGGAAGGCTGGGCCGAGTGCCGTTCGGGGTTATCAAGGTAATGAAGAAACGGCAGAAGTCGTCATTGAGCAGTCCAACGGCTACGACATCGGCTTTAAGCTCAACCCTGTGACCCAAGAGTATGAACTTGTGGCTGATTTGCAATATTGGCAGCAGCCTCTATCCGTCGATGGCTTTTTAAATCAAATCAGCCAGCGTTATGCCCTGCACACGGTGATGGCAGCGACGAGCCAGCAGGGATTTCAAGTGGCTGAGCAGCAAACCACTGAAGACGGCGCAATTCGCCTTGTGGTTCAGCGCTGGAACGCCTAGTGAACTCTTTTGGAGCACCCGTTTGACCACGGTTGTAGCCCTTAGTTAGTACAAGATGGCCTAAGTTTCGGTACTGCTCCGAATACCCAGGGAGCCGAAGGGGCAGGGAAGCTGGGGCCTGTAATGGTCATGGGAATCCCGCCGGTACTGGGGGCTGTGGACAATCAAGGTCAGACTTCCTGAGATGAGAGAGTTACAGCCCCTAGCCTGATTCAGTAAAGCGGGCGTGGTCATGCCCACCCAGTCAGGGTTTCGTTATTAATTGTCCACATGCCCTAGGTGAGTTGGCTCAGATGTGCAGCTTGCAGAAAGTGTTGCATCAAGACGTGATTAAGCTTCCTAGGAATCGGTCCATGCTAGGGGAGTCGGTTAATGTCTGACCTAGACCACGCATCCAATCTGTCCGCATCGGCACCGTCTGGCTTAGAGCCCGAGCTTGGCGGGTATTTAAGAGATGACCCAACTCGGAGTGGCTTTGAACCTGAGTTGGGGGGTGCTGTCCGGCAGAAAGGCGTGTACGTAGACGAGCTCACCTGCATCGGCTGCACCCACTGCGCCCATGTGGCCCGCAATACGTTTTACATTGAGCCTGACTATGGGCGCGCTAGAGCCATTCGTCAGGACGGTGATTCTGAGGAGCTCGTACAAGAGGCGATCGATACCTGTCCTGTGGACTGCATTCATTGGGTCGATTACACCGAATTGCGTCAGCTCGAGGATGATCGCAAGTATCAAGTGATTCCTGTGGCTGGTTTCCCGGTGGATAAGGCCCTGTCGAGGCCGCGTCGCAAGCGCCGCAGGTCTATTTCAACCGACTAGGGTTTTCGGTTTGCGATTGGCTTGCTTAAGGTTATTCAGGCGTGATTTCAACCGTGCCATCGTCATAAAAAATGATGTTCAGCGTTTCGCCTGGCTCGATGTCATTAATCACGCTGCCGATCGCCGGTAGCCCGGTCTGATCTTGATACTCAGCAGACTGTTCATCAGCAGGGGCGATCTCTTCAATTCGGCCCTCTGTTGTGAGCGTGATTTGGTAACTCAGCACCCCTGTGAAACCGACTGGGGGAGACCATTGGCGCGGTAGCGACGTCGCTTCTTCAAACGCTAAGGGCGAGGCTGCTTCAGGGACAGGATAAGGCTCCGTAGCCCCACCGGCCAAATTTTCCGGTCGACCCGGCAACTGGTCTGCGCCTGCTTCTGGGATGCGTGCAGCCGTTGGGGCTGGGAGCGCTTCCGATAAGGTGCCGGTTTCTGGCGCTTGGGTTCTGGCTTCTGGAGCTGGCGGGACTGATTGGGGAGCCTGGGGCTCGGCTGCAATTTCACCGGGCCGAGTTGGTAGATCAGAAGGACTATTGCTCTTGGGTTGAGGCTGATCCAGTTTTTCTGATGGAGCGGGGCTGACTGCCGCTGGGGCTTCATCTGCTGGTTGTGCATCGGCGGAAATTTGCTCAGTTTCGGCGCTTTCTGTGGACTCTGTTGCTGGCTCCTCTACAGTCTCAAAGGGTGGCGCTTCTATCGGGGCCTGGCTGGCCGTTGGCAGAGAACGGTCTCGGTTGAGGTAGGGCCAGACGGCCACCGTTCCCACCGAGACGATAAAGACGGCAGCAAGACTGCTCCACTGTTGCCATGGGCTGCGCCTTGCGGCTGGGTTGAGCGGCACCGGTAAACAGCGGACTTGGCCCTCCAGTTGATCGAACAGATCGATCCAATCAGAGAGTTCGAGGGTGCTCAGCACAAGATGGGATATGGCTGGGTCACTGCTGAGCGGACCAAGGGTGAGGCGATGGTGGTGGATACCCTCAGGCGCTAAGGTCAGGCCCGATTCTGTCACGGGCTGGGCTGCTTGTCCTACCCCCCCCTGCAGATAGCCTTGAACCAGGGTTTTGAGGGCAATGAGGTCGGCTTGTTTGCCGCTAATTTCAATAGGGTCGCGTTCAGGCCCGTGAACCGTTAACTGAAACCGCATCGGTTGCACCACGGGTTGATCAGACCATTGCGAAATCGCCAGCGATCGCCCCGCGACCGTCAGCTTTGCGGTCGGGGTTTCATAGCGGTAGTGGGTAAGCTCAATCGTTGCCATCGCTCTCCCCGCCGGAGCGCTCTAATAAAGCGACCCACAGATGACGGGCTCCTTGGCGTTGGCTGTAAAAGATCAGGTCCACCAATAGCTTCAAGGCAAGCTGGGTCAAGTCATCCATAGCAATTGTGGGCTCCTCAACCATGCGCTCTTGATAGAGGTTGCTGAAGCGATCTAAGTAGTCCCCTAGAATGGCCACCCGATGGGGCGGTTTACCCTGAGCCGCCAAGGTTTCTAAGCGACTCACCGCTTGGCGAATGGTGGATTGATGCTGCTGGGCTAGATGGGCACTAACCAGCACCAGGGCTTTCGCCTCATTCACATCCAGCTTTTTGCGGCCCTGCCCTTGCCGCCAAGGGTTGGACTGCCGCAGCCGCCACAAACTGACGCGATCGCCCATGAACGCCGCCAGGTTGAGTTGCCTTGCCGCATCCAACATGGCCTCGGAGCCCAAGTCCACCAAAGCCTCTAGGGCCAAC
Organism: Leptolyngbyaceae cyanobacterium; assembly: GCA_050043365.1. Taxonomy (GTDB): domain Bacteria; phylum Cyanobacteriota; class Cyanobacteriia; order Phormidesmidales; family Phormidesmidaceae; genus PCC-6406. The sequence continues at coordinate 32,285 of JBHJIP010000095.1, read as the reverse complement.
AACACCAGATCAAGCTGAGCCTTGATATCGCTCAGCTGAGCGGGGGGAAGTTGGGAACCAAGGGCTGACAGGGACTCGGGGGACGATGACTCCACAGCGGAATAACCACTCTCAACATACGGTCTAACCCCAGATCATCGACTGTCGTTACTGATTTTGCAACGTAGTGAGGTAAGCCCAATCTCTTTTAGGGCAAATAAAACCCTTTCAGGACAGGGGATTAGAGGATATTTCAATACGTTTGAACCACACTTGATCAGGGCTAATTGCCTGGATTTTCAAGCCAAATTTAAGCCAGTTGTGGCTATTTTCCTTTAAGCTGCCTAGCCCGCTAAGCGTTGCCAAATACGGGCAATTTCTGCCAGTAGTGTCTGAAAGGTTTCTCGGAATGCTCGATGCTCCATTTCATTGATGGCGCGATCGCGGTCTGCATTGGCTAAGGCCTGATCAATGTGTTGGCGATCAGCTCTGGCATCTTCCAGCAGGTTATTAAAGCGCTGGTCGTTTTCCACGGTTCGTTGCCTAATTTCTTCGTGATGCTGGGCCAGTTCCCCCATCATTTGTACTAAGTCATCAATGCCCGCTCTGGTTTCCTGCCACTGTTGAGCAGTGTTTTCCCGTAGTTCCCGACCTTGCTGGACAATACTATCTCGCAGTTCCTGACCCTGTTGAACGTCGGTTTCCCGCAGATCCGCAACGGCCTGGCTGTTTTCTCTGGCGAGTTGGCTATTTTCCCTAACGACCAGCAGCGTAGTTTCTGCAAGCGCCTCTAGCCTATCTAGCCGTGATTCTTCCGTGGCCATAGTTGAGTCCAAACCTGTGGGCTGATCCTACACCCCTACGGTTTTGCCCATGGGGCGATCTTCTTTCGACTGATATTGATGCGGCTGTAACTGCTCTGTCTTAGGTGCTGGGTTACCCATGGGGAGCGGGGGGTCAGAAACTGAAATGGCTATAGGGTTCCGCCATTCAGCACTAATCTAGCCGCTCCAGTTGCCACAAAATTTGGTTGCCTTCCCGCCGAACCCGTGACACGGACCAGTTTCGCCAAGCCCAATATTCACCGCGGCTCGTAACGGCGCTAGCGTTGACATCCATCAAATCGGCCAGCTCAGAGCTGGTAATCAAATAACTTTCTTTGGCAATCTCGTCAGCAATTTGCAGGGTCTCTAGCATGTTGCGGAGCTGAGCAACCCGCGCCTCCCTGGGGAGATTATCGGAGTTCTCGATCGGTTGAGTCACGCCGGAATCAGCCATGATTCTCCAGGGCTTGGTTTTGACAATATTTTACGCATTACTACGGAGAACCGCGCAAAATCAACATTGATTATTTCTTGCTAAGGATGTGGCTTTTGTCTATATGACTACAAAGTTGCCCCAATTTGCGCAGCTGCAGGGGCCTGTCTTAGCTGAATATCCCGTTTAAGGGAAAAGGCGCGGGCGATATCATCACAGCGCTCGTTGCCCACGTTCCCGGCATGACCCCGCACATAGGTCCATTTCACGGGTTGACCGGCCTGGGTCGCGGCAGCTTGGTTGGCTTGATCCAGTTGTTGCCACAGGTCTTGGTTGAGTACGGGCTTTTTTGCAGAAGTCTGCCAGCCGCGCCGTTTCCATCCAGCAATCCACTGGGTGATGCCTTTTTTGGTGTACTCGCTATCAGTGAACAGCTCGATGGGGGTGGTTTGCTGACTGGCGATCAAGAATTTCAGCCCTGCCAGGGCTGCCTGCATTTCCATACGGTTGTTGGTGGTGCGGGGTTCGTAGCCGCCCAACTCATGGACGCTGCCGTCTTCGAAGTAGATGACCGTACCCCACCCCCCAGGGCCAGGGTTACCGGAGCAGGCCCCGTCTGTATAGATGGATTGGATGGTCGGTAGGCCACTGGAGGATTGCTTTGGGAGTTTGGATGAAGCTGATAGCTGCTTGGCTTTGAGGGCGGTTAACAGGTCGAGGGCTTCGGCGAGGAGCGGTTCTGGGAGGTCATTGATCGCCTGGATGAGTCGGTCTTTGAGGGTCATTAATTCTGTCACTTACAGGGAGGGTTGGGTGTGATCGCGTCTCAACATGAGCATGCTGGTCTGGATTAGGACGCCTGCTGTGAGTTGTTCTGAGTGTGAGTTGTTCTGAGAGCGCTTTTACTCGGCCATTGCCTAAAAGTCACGCTCAAACAAAAACACCCTCTCAGGCGGAAGGGTATTTATGTGGGCACCCTGACATCTGTGCACACTTTTTACACATCTCCTTACTATCTTGGCCGGATGAGTGCTTATCATCCTCACACTTAACAGTGTGGGGTTTTATTAACGAAATCGATTCGTGGTTAATCTCAAGATGCTAAGTGAGTCCTTGGTAACTGTATTCCAGGATGGCGATCAACAGAAAATGCGCTGCAGTGAAGGCATCTATACCCTCCATTCATCTTTCCAACCTAAAGATTATGACGACTTAATTAAGCTAGTGGTTTCTTTAAATGAACAATCCTTAATAACGATCAGTCGTGACATCTGCCGTCTCTGGATGGTTCTCAAATGAACCTGGGTAAAGCTCAACAAAGCTCTCTGAGAAGAGACATGAGCAATTAGCTGTGATCGACCGAAAAGCAGGGAAAATAACGGCAAAGCTGGAATGAATGTAGTGTGAAGCGAATTCTTATTTATTCCATACAAGTGTTTTAGGACTCGAATTTCTAAGATATTTGAGAGTGCACATAAGAAGCAGTGCACTCTTAAAAGCGCAAGGTGAAGCCATCTTTTAGATGTATTAAGACCCTTCGAGACATTAGTAGCTCTAATGTAAAAGGTCGATCATTCTAATTATCCAAACGCCGCAGCGAATAGAGAGTGAACAGCCGAGTTTTTGACTGTTCCGAAGGTTAAGAACGAGCATGGAGGGATTCGAACCCCCGACCCTCAGAACCGGAATCTGATGCTCTATCCAGCTGCGCTACAAGCCCTAAATGCTTAGGCATTGTAGCCCCCGCCTCCCACGCTACGATGGGAAGGTTTTCTTAAGACCCCAGTGCCATGGCAGCAGAGACGCCGACCACCGACCTAGACGTGATCGCCACTCAACTCGACACCGACGCCACCGAGAGCGGCCTGAGCAACGAGCAATACAAAGCCAAAATGGCCCGCCGCAAGGAAGTTCAGGACAAGCGCCTTGCTGATCGCACCAGTGAAAAAGGCTTAATCATTGTCAATACCGGCAATGGCAAAGGTAAAACCACCGCTGCCCTAGGCATGGTGATGCGGTCCCTCGGCCATGGTATTAACGTCGCCATCATTCAGTTCATTAAAGGGGCCTGGGAGCCCGCCGAGAAAGCGATTTTGGCACAATGGGATCAGCTCAGTTTCCATGCCATGGGCGAAGGCTTTACTTGGGAAACCCAAGATCGCGATCGCGACATCCAAATGGCCCAAACTGCTTGGGAAAAAGCCCTCACCTACCTGCAAAATCCGGACTATCGCCTGGTCCTGCTGGATGAAGTGAATATCGCCCTCAAGCTGGGATACCTGACCCCAGAACAAATTTTGGCGGGGCTTGAGCAAAAGCCCGCTGATACCCATGTGATTTTGACCGGACGCGGTGCCCCCCCCGCTTTAATTGAGCGGGCCGACTTGGTGACCGAGATGAAGCTAGTCAAGCATCCCTTTCGTGAGCAAGGGGTCAAAGCCCAAGCGGGTATTGAATTTTAGCCTGGATGGGACCACTCAGGAGACCCATTTAGCGTGAACCATCAGGTGCGACGGCTCGACAGTTCTGCCACGAGACGCCATGGCGAATCTTTTTTCTACATCCCTCCCAACCCAACACCTATCCACCCGGTCTATCAGTCGCTCTGTCGATCAGGTTGCCTTTAAAGAATCCCTCAAAAACGAGACTAAGTTTGCCTATGTGCGATCGCTGATGCTGCTGATTGCCAGCAGCTTAGACATGCTGGTCTTCTTCTTTCCTGAGCAGTTGATCGGTCAGCCTTCCGTACCGCCCACCATTGCCCTGGTGGGTTTAACCGCCTGTTTGATCTCGTCCTTGCTTTTAATTGCCCTGCTTCATCCCAAGGCTTGGCGATGGCTGGGGGCCATACAACTAGCTATTCCCCTATTTGACAGCGCCCTGATTGCCCTCTTCACTGCCAATATTTGGTACGCCCTAGGGGAAACCAAGCCCGAAATTATTACCAACATTGCCGCCTTCTGTTGCCTACTCGCTGTCTCTGGGGGGATTCGCATTCAGAAGCAGTCGTCCGTTTTGAGCACGGTTTTAGCCCTACTCAACTTTGGCTATGCGGCCCGTTTATTCCAGCTCGATACAGCGGTGAGCTTGTTCGTGTTATTCACGATTTTGGGGACTGGGCTACTGGGCATGGCGATCGCCGGTATTGTGCAGCGTCAGGGCAAAAATGAGGCCGGACGATTGTTGATGAACCAGTTTTTACCCGCCAATGTGGTGGAGGCCGCCTTTGAGGCCCCCAATCGATTACTAGATGAGCCTCGCACCTGTGATGTCACCATTATGGTCACCGATTTGCGCGGGTTTACCCAATATTCAGAGCAACTGCAACCCGAAGCGGTGTTGGCGTTTTTAAATGAATTACAGGGGCTGCTCTCGCGCCTCGTTGAAGAGCATGGGGGCTGGGTCGATAAGTTTATGGGGGATGGCATGTTGGCGGTGTTTGGTGCCCCCCGTACCTTGGATAACCACGCGGAACAGGCATTACGGGCGGCCCAAGCCATGTTAGAAGCCGTCAAGCAAATCAGCCCACTGCCAATTGGAGTCGGCATTCACTCTGGCCCAGTGGTTGCAGGCTGCCTCGGCACAGATGGCCATCTGGAGTTTACGGTGATTGGGGATACGGTGAATGTGGCGGCCCGCTTAGAAGCCCTGACGAAACAAGTGGGTTACCCTCTGGTGTTGAGTGCTGCAACCCAGCAGCGCTTGCGCTCTGCCCCTCTGTACTCCCTTGGACCGATCAATATTCGCGGTCGTGAAGCGCCCTTAGAGCTATTTGTCCCTGCAGCGAAAAACCTTTAACGGCCTGGAGGCATTCCACTTACCCGAAATCCATACAAATACACAAGATTTTGTTGATCTAAATGTCAACTTCCCCTTACTTGACATTTAGGGACAGTCTTCAACAATACTAAAAAGCATTCAGCTCCAGGCAATGGCTCATTTGTCGCGGCCTGGCATCAGGACGGTTTTATAGCCAATGTTGCAAAGCTGCATTGGTGACGCCAGAAAGCCTACGGATAAGACTTTTAGCCTTAGAGCGTGCCGAAGGCTTTCTGGCTCCAGCGATTAGCTGTTTTGACCGATGCTCTGGGGCAATGTCATTGTTCATCTACGGATACGACGGTGTCTCTTTCTTTAGATGCATATTGCATGGCTTGGTAAAAAATCTCCCTTTTGCGGAAACGTCACCTATAGCCGAGAAATCACGCAAGCCTTACAGGAGCGCGGCTATCAGGTTTCTTTTCTGCATTTTGAGCATGAGCGGGACTTAGATGATTCTGAACCCTTGGCTGAGTGCGAGGTGTCTTTACCCTATTTGTTCAAATCCCAGATTACGACGATTCCCTCGCCCAGTTCCCGTCGCTGTTTGGTGGAAGCGCTCGAGAATTTACGGCCCGATTTAGTGCATGCTTCTTTGAGCTTGTCGCCTCTGGACCTGAGCTTGCCAGACATCTGTCAAAGCTTAAACTTACCGTTGGTGGTAACCTTTCACCCTGCCTTCGATCGCAAGTTGACCACCCTCAGCGCCCGCACCCAGCATTTGACCTATCAGGTCTATGCCCCTTCCTTAGCCCGCTGCGATCGCGTCATCGTGTTCTCCAACCTACAGCGCGATGTCTTTGTGAAATTGGGGGTTCCCTCCGAAAAGGTGATCGTCGTTCCCAACGGGGTCGATGTGAGCAAATACTCGCCAGGGCCATCCGGCATTAAATCGAGTCTGGGAGCACGGCAACTGTTTGTGTATCAGGGTCGGCTTTCCCCTGAGAAAAATGTCGATGCCATGCTGAAGGCTTGGAAGGCGGTGCCTAAAAGCCCGGACTGTATTTTGGCGATCGTCGGTAATGGCCCCCTAGAGCAATCGCTGCGGCTGTTTTATGGCCACGATCCCACCATTCAATGGTTGGGATTTGTAGAAGAGGAGCAAAGACGCATTGATATTTTGCGCGGGGCAGATGTGTTTATCTTGCCGTCTCTGGTGGAAGGGCTCTCCCTGTCGCTTCTAGAGGCGATGGCCTGCGGCACAGCCTGCATTGCCACCGATGCTGGGGCCGATGGGGAGGTGCTGGATCAAGGGGCTGGCATTGTCCTCGATACCCAACGGGTGACCCACCAGTTAGAAACCATTTTGCCCTTGGTGCAAACCCACCCAGACCTGGTGAAGCTACTGGGCCAAAAGGCCCGTCAGCGAGTGCTTAAGCGCTATACCATTACGACTAATGTCTCTCACCTAGAGCAGATTTATCATGGGCTAGTGGGCTACACCACACCGATGTATGTGAGTAGCGGCGTGTAACCGACTCCCCAACCCTAGGGGTTAACGGGCTGAGTCGAGCTTAATCGTTCCAATAGCGCTTCGATGCAGCTCAACAACTGTTCTTGTCCCCAATTTTGGTATAGAGATGCGGCGATCGCGCTGCCCCCTGCCGCCATACCTTCTTTGACAAAGCCTTGCTCGTAACAGCGCAGTTGCGGATAGCGCGAGGTTGCAAAAGAGAGTTGGGTGGCAATTAAAGGCACATCGCCGATGAGTTCCGCTAAACCCACCGCATCGCTGGTAGCGTCTTCAATCACCCAGCGGGTAGTGCCCACCACCACCCGTTTTGGATACCAGCGGAGGTGGCAATGGGCGGCGATCGCTCTGGCCAGAGCATAAACCGCCAGCATTTGAGTGCCCCCAGCCAGCAGCACACCGCCATGGCAGCTAGCGGTGAGCGCCATGGCTGCAACGGTAATTTGCATCGGATCGCCAACGGCTGCGACAAGCTGAAAGGGATCCATGGGGCCGCCTCGGGCCTGCCAATGCTCCAATCCTTGGGCAACCAATCGGTGTTTTTGGGCGTGATTACAGGTGGGATGGCTGCTGTTGACTCGGTTACCGGCTGGAATTCCCAGACCGAGTAGCATCGCCAGGGCCGTCGTGGTACCCCCCACCACACATTCCCCCAGCACCCCATAGCGGCCTGCTGCTTGTTGACCGAGATGGTGGCCCCAGCGCTGCCCCTGTCGAAAAAGCTGATACACCGTGGACAGCGGCAACGCCTGACCCGAAGTCAGGCATTGGGCAGGTTGCCCCCCCAATGCAACGTGAGGCACAGGGGGGGGCACCGGTAGGCCCGCATTAAACAACTGCAGCGGAATCCGCTGGGCGGCAATGATAGCTTGGGTGATCCAAGCAGGTGACACACCGGAAATAAGGGGCGGTAGGGGATATACGGGCTGGGGTTGAGGACCGTGATACAGAAACTCAGCATCGGCGATCGCGGTCGTACGCCGGTCAGCCGGCGTTGCCCCTGCGGCTGAAATGCCTGGGATTAGCCCTGTTTCGGTAAACCCTAGGGTGCAAGCCAGGTAGGGCCGATGTCCCCAATAACGCCTGAGCCATTGCTGTCCGAGTCTTGACTGGGCATAAACCCTAACAGCGTGCATGATCAACCCACAAGGACTCCAGTTTTAATTGATGAGAGCCCCTAGCTATCCAACAGGCGTCGGACCCATCGGGGGGGCGGCGGCATAGCTTCTCCAAGCCGCTCTAACAAAAACCAAGCCGCTAAATGCACGGTCAACAAATACACGATGGAACTCACAAAAATCATGATGCTGGCGGCCCCTTGCACCACGGTTGCGTTAATTGTGCCGATTGCACCAAATCCAAGCCAGCCCCAGTTGACTAATTTTTCGATGCCCCAAGTCAGGAGCTGGGTGACTTGGTTGATGGTGTAAACCCAAAGGTCTTCCCCTAGCATCAGAGAAACCAACCAGATGCGTACAAAAAACCCCAGGGTATTCAAAATGGAGCCGATGCCAATTGAGGCATACCACGACGCGCCTCGCCGCCAGAGCCACCCCAACTGCACCCCTAACAAACCATAGGGAATTAAGAACAAGAGACTCCGGGGCGGTCCCATCATGACCGCGAGTAAGAGTCCCGCCACCAAGGCCCCCATCCAAGCGGCCCGCTGCCCCCAACGCAAATAAATCAACGCCATCGGCAACGGGAACACGATTCGCAGCAGTGGCCCTGGCGGGAAGTAAGTATTGACCAGCCAAATCAAACTCGCCGCGCTAGCTAGAAAAGCGGTTTCCACCATCACCAAAGGACCTACAGTCTTGCGTCTGACGCGCGCTAAAACCGGGTCGGGGGTTTCGGGCTGATAGCTTAAAAAGGTTTCGACTTCCGTCAATTCCTCCACTAGGGGTGATGCTGAATACAGCGGCCCGCCATCCAAGGGAGGATTTTGGGAGGCGCTAGCGGTGGGGTCAGGCATGCCTCAGGCTCACATGAGTAAACGCTCTAAGGCAGCAAGATCATGGATGCACATGATCTCGCGATCGCGGGTGAGCAGTCCTTTTTTCTCTAACTTGTTCAAAACACGGGTGACGGTTTCTCGGGCTAGACCGCTCAGGCTACTCAGTTCACGGTGGGGTAAATTTGGAATTTCAACCCCGTCGCCGCCTTGCTTGCCTTGGCCATCTGCCAAAAACAGCAAGATATCGGTAACCCGTGAAGTACTGTCTGACTCCCGCAGACGTAGACGGCGATTTACCTGCCGGAGCCGTCGGGCCATGAGCTTGGCCAGACGAATCCCAGCAGTGGGTTCATTATTAATTAAGTGAACGAAATCTTGAGCAGGCAGGTTGCCAATCACCGTCGGGGCCAAGGTCATTACATCAGTGGAGCGGGGTACCTCATCTAGCGGGGCCATCTCTCCAAAGAGTTCGCCCTTGCCCAAAATATTGAGCGTGACTTCTTTGCCGTCTAAGTTATAGGTCCGAATCTTAACCCAGCCATCCAAAATAAAATACACCGAGCTACCCCAATCGTTCTCCAGCAAAATCACTTGGTTGGCTGGATGACGCCGGGTCACCACCTGGGCGGTGGCCTGTTTAACCACTGGCTCAGACAACCCTTCAAAGAAAGGCGTTTCCTCAATGGGAATGCCAGTGAGCGTACTATCGCGGGAGCCGTAGCGAGGATCCATTGACAAGCGATCGTTTGAGAAGAACAGAAGCGGATAAACACTCGCCCTACTAGCAGGGTCGACCCTTGAGCATAGGACGACCAACAATTAGCGTAGACGGAATTTTGTCAAGGTGCCCACGATGGACATGGAGCTTAACTATACCATCATCCCTTGGTCCAGCGAGATGGACGCCTGTGCCGCGATCGCCCTCCCAGACAAATGTGATATTCATAGGGCCGCTTGGTAAGCTCTCAAGCCACCCCTCCAATAACTTGTCTCGGTTCGACGGGTTGCCGTTGCAGGACTGATTTGCCCAAGGGGCTATCCTGTGGTTCAGCAGGACATCATAAGTTTGTTGCGATTCATAACCTTTTTCAAGATAACTGTCCTACACTTTGGGCAAATTGCCTGTCGAAGCACGGTTCATCTTGGGTTCGGGCATCCTAAACCCAAGGTTAAGTAAGGGTTAGAGGGATTTATTCCGGCAATTAATGCTCGACCATCCGCAAAAAATGCCTTCGCTTTTAGGGGGCTTGTTCAGGTTTCTGGAGAATAGGGTTTCACTGTGACTGCGCGACAAGCAAAACTTCAGGCGCTCATTACCGAGATTGAGGCCCTCCTTGGGAAAGCCAGTCCCCGTTTGCCCTGGGTTATGGCCGGTGAGGCTAATCAACAGCGTCAGGTTCTAGAAGAGACCTATCAGTACCTCAAAGGGTTGGACGCGACTGCACCAGGGGGGTGGGGCAGCCTTGACCCAGAGACGGGTGAAATCATTGCTGGGGATGACCCGACCCGTGCTGACACTGAAGCCAATAGTCAACAAGTCCTGCAGGCGCTATTACAGGAGATGCAATATCTGAGATCTCAGACCTTGCAGCCCCTGCGCACCGAAGTCATTGCCTTACAGCAGCAGCGAGAACAGCTTCTCAGCGAAGTCAGAGAATTAGAACACCAACGGCTGCAGGCGGCTCAATCCCCAGCCAATGCCCTGCCACCGCCCCTGGTAGATGAACTGGTCGACCGACTGCGAGACACCTTGCTCAGCCAGTTACACCCCCGGTTTCAATCCCCGCCGCCCGGAGAGCAGATACCCGCCACCCTTTACGGTGAGGCTGATATGCCCACCCTAGAGGCGGGCAACGACTTGCCCCAACTCCACCCCCAACAACGTTTGGAGCAACTGCGCCACATTCAAGCCCAGACCGATTACATGCTGCTCAAGCTCGATACCAATCTCAGAACGGTATTCGAGTCTATGGAGCAGAGCATCCAAAGCTATCGTGATTCTCTGCACCAGGGCATTGACACCATGCATGGTCTAGGCCAGCAAGGTGAAGTCATTTTCAAAACCTTAATCAATCACTTGGCCCAGCAGCTTGGTCAAGAGCAAACCGCTTATTTAGATGCTGATGTCACCTCAATTCCGACACAGCCTCCCTTGGCAGCTCAAGCGGCATCGGCCCAGTTCTCAGAGCCCGCTAGCAGTTCAGATCACCCAGACAGTGACCTCACCATTGAGTCTCTGGGAACAACCTCTGACCTGGAGGATGAAACCCTTGATGTAGACGCACCAGAAGCAGAAGAGCCAGAAGCAGACTTAGCGCTCTCCCTCGACTTAGATGATCTTGACTTGGGAGAAGCACTGGATGCCGATGAAGACATCACCCTATTTCAGCTTGATGGAGAGATTACTCAACTCCAGTTGGACGACGATGAAACATCGGCTGCCCAAGGGCGTGCCAGTTTGCCTGAGGAGGATGTCACCCTCGTGCAAACGGAACCACTACCTTGGCCAGGGTTTGCTGGGCAGTCAGACGCTGAAACAGGGTCGTCAGATGCGGCAGCCGAACCGGATGAGGCTCCCCATACTGAGATTGATGCCCTCTATGAAAGCCTGTTTGGGGAAGCTGAACCGTCTGCCCCTAGCACCGACAATCCGAGGCTTGAACCGACAACTGAACCAGAAGAGGTTGATTCCTCCATTGAACAAGCCCTATTTGAGACCGATACTGGACCCATTCTGGACGCCATAGTCCCCCCTGAAAGCGTTGATGCAGAACCTGAGAACAAGGCAGACTCTGAGGTGGGCTGGGCAGTAGATCCTGCAGATAATGCAGAGCCAGTATCAGAATCCAGTTCAAAGGCAGCGACTGCGCCCGAAACGGACGACCCTAGCTTAGAGACCCTTGACCCAGACCTGGGGCTCTTTGAGATTCCGGCTGAAATTGCGGCCTCTCTCCCAGAAGCAAATACGGGTGAGCTGAGTGCATCGCTGAAACTGAGCGACTTGCTGGGGACTGATGAAACGCCAGAGGAAACCCAGGATAAGTCTGATGAAGCTACGCTAGCGGCCAACACGATTGACTCTCTGGCTGATCTGTTGCCGTCAGAAGGGGAGGCGGCAGCCCCTTTGTTTGAGGGGATGGCCCCCGATTTAGACGTGGATGAAGATAGCTTTATTCCGGCTTCGTCGGATGAAGATTTGCTCAGTAACCCTCCCGGAGCCACGCCATGGGATCCGGCCCTTAAGCTCAATGCAGACGCCCTAGATCAGTTGAGTACTGATTTATCTGATTTAGAAGGGACTGCCGCAGACGTGAATCGTCTTGCCGGCCCACCCACAGACAGTGCAGCCCCCCCTGCCAGCCTCCAATCTGCTCAGACAGACGGCGAATCAGCCCCAACGACCGATTCTGATGACTTACTTTCAGCATTTTCCAATGCTTTAGAGCCAGAAGATGCGCCAACTGCGCCATTGGAAACACCGGTTTTACCCGATCTAACCCTTGAAGCTAGAGAAGCTGAAACGGTGGATATTGATTTGGATGCGCCGATGCCGGATTTGGCTGATGCTGAAACCCAGTCTTTGGATCAGCCACTCAGTCTGGCTCCCGATAATTTGCTCTCGCAAGATCTTTCGTTAGAGCTAGATTTGATGCCCACGGCGGATCCGGACACAGTAGCTGAGGCCAAAACGGCTAAGGAACCCAATGATTTAGTCCTGGATATCAATGATCAAGAAAAAGATAATGACGTTGTCACCCTGGCCTCTGCCTTTGGTCCATCGTTTGATGAATTGTCCGATGAATCGGTTGAAGTGACTAGCGTAGATGAGGCACCGCAAGAAGAGGTCTCTGACTTACTAGAAGATTGGAATGATGCTGAACTGTCTCCCAGGGGAGGCGATCCCCCTCTCCGTGAAACCCCGGATTCAGCCTTACCCAATTTTGATGACTTGGGGGTTGATCTCTTTGAGACTGAAGCACCCGCATCGGATACGACTGAATCTCTATCCTTAGGTGACGATTTCTTTGAGCTCGCCCTCGAAGATGTTTCTTTTGAGCTGGACTTGCCCTCCGTAGCGCCAGAAGGTTACGTGCCAGATGAACCAGAGCCCTTGCCCAGCCCAGCCCCCTCGCTGGAACCTGACTCCGAGGCGATTCGTGAGCCAGCCAGAGCGTTAACCCGTGAGTCGGCCAACGATATTAGCCTCAGCACCTTTGAAAATGACCTGGGTGAGGGGGGAGATAAGCCTGAGTCCTTAGAAACCTTCTCATTTGGCAACGGTGACGCAAACAGCATGGCTGACCCGCCATCCGCATCAGAGCCTTTTGAAGATTTGACGGTTGCATCTGTTGCCTTAGACGATTTGGTGCTGGGCAATACTGAAACAGCTCCGACAGCAGCGCTAGAGAATTTTTCTCTGGAAGATGATTCACCAGCCCCAGTCGTTGCGGATGAGCCAGATACCCCCCTAGCGACCGGCACAGAGTCAAAACCTGCTGCGCCTTTGGACGACTTTGCATTGGGCGATGCAGCACCTACCGAGAATACCCGCTTTTCTCTAGACGATGTTGATCTCAACCTCAACCTTGACCTTGACTCTGATCTGCTCTTTGAGCCGCCTTCAGCCATGGATGAGGTTCTTTTTGGCGAAGATGAGTCAGCGTTTTCTGTTATAACTGACCCTTCAGAAGCAGCAACCACGCTAGCGTCACTGGATGATTTGAGCGGGGGAGAGAACGCAGGGGCCTCAATTGAGCCCGCCCAGCCGGACGAGACATTGACTTTTACCACCCTGGAGTCGTTAAACGATAGCGGGTTGGCAGACAGCGGACAATCACAGCCCAAGACGGCTGGGGTAACTGATGAGTCCACAATCACGACGTTAGAATCGCTCAATGATCTGGATTTATTCACGCCAGAGGAGTCGATAGGTCCTGCATCGGATCTGTCTGTGGAACCCGACATTGACCTGTTTGGGGAGCCGCCACCCCAAAATCGCGGCAGCGAAGATGTAACAGTGACAGTTCCTCTGTTTGAAGAGGGTGTTGCGCTGTTTGAGCACAATGGCACAGCCCCCCTAGCATCACCGCCAGAGCCTTTATCAAATCGAGAGGAGCTTGAGCTTTTTCCAACAGAAGCGATGGCAGAGCCGCACCGCACTGACGAGAATCACTCAGAGCCAATCACGTTATTTCCAACGGATGAGACGACTTCAGAAGAAACGCCTGAGCTGGATTTGGCAGATCCAGGGCTGCTAGATCTATTTCCCCCTTTGGTCCCAAGTGGGTTGGATGCAGCCCCTGCTCAGGATGATGTGTTGGAGACAGTCCCTGACGCACCGGAATCTGCGGGGGGCATCAACCCTCTGACCTTGGATTCATTACTCTCCTTTGAGGAACCAGAGCCGAGCCTGCCAGAGCAGTGGCCTGCTGAAGCCGACCCCGAGTTAGATGGGAGTAAATCTGATCACGCCAGGCTCGATGCATTCGAGACAGCGACTGAGCAAAGCGCGGACGATCTCGATATTGAAGCAGCCGACATACCTGATTTATCCCTAGATGTCTTGGATTTGGCCCCTGATCATGATGTGCTAGCAAGCTTGCAAACGAATGCAGCCGACTTTGATGAGGCAGAACCCGTCGAATCTCAAGGTCTGCTAGCAACTGCCCAGACCCCAGACTTAGCTCACGGGGAGTCTGAGGAACCCATTGCCTCCCCTGCATCTGATCAAGAGTGGTTTTTGGGCCTTGATTTTGGCACGACGGGACTCTCTGCCGTTTTGATGAATCGGTCTGATGGTCAAGCCTATCCCTTGTACTGGACTGATGCCGGGATCGCCAGCACCACCGCTGAGACCCTTTTTAGGCTGCCAGTTGTGGCTGTTCTACAGCCTACTGATGAGGGAGCTCAATGGCGTCTAGGGGCGACGGGTTCTGAGGCACTCACGCTCAATTGGCAGGGAGATGCCGCCCAGGAGGCGGGATCTAAGCTGGCCACCCAGCTCAAGGCATGGTTGACGGTCGGCCTTCCTGATGGAGACGAACAGGGGGATTCTCACCCGCAACTCCAATGGTCAGACCATGACACTTTGCCACTGTCACAGGTTCTGGCTGCCGTGGAGGCATTACTAACCCCTCTGAGTCAGCTCAAAGACGGCGGGGCACCCATTGGCGCAGCGGGCTTAGACGAGTCTCGTTTAAGCCAGATTCTTCAACAGCTTCAGGGGGTTATCGTTGGACATTCGACCCTGATTTCAGATACCTATCGCATCAATCTGCGAGAGGTGATTTTAGAAACGCAATTGGTGTCAGCGGCCAGCCAAGTGCTGTTTGTTGAGGACGCGATCGCAGCAGTGCTCTCTGGTTTGCCCGATCCCAGTGAGCCATTAGCGCCCCAGGGTCAGCCAACTCAGACCCTATACCAATGCAATTGGCAAGGGGGGACTGTGGTGATCAGTGCTGGGGCCAGCAGCACCGATCTGGGCATTGTTAATCTGCCGAACCCCCTGAATGCTTTGAGCAGAGAGGATTTCACCCTGCGAAGCTTAGCCTATGGGGGCGACGCTTTAGATCTAGACGTTATTTGCCAATTATTGCTGCCTGCAGATCGCCGTCAAACCCGTTCGGCGGGCAGTAAGCCTCCGCAAGGCAGCGGTTGGGATTGGCAAGCCGCGTCCCCTGAGGTCCAAAATAGCCGTTGGGAAACCCTGGCCCTAGAGACTCTGGACCTACCCCGGATTGCGGAACCCGATCTAACCGCCCGGATTCCCCTACGGCAACGATTAGAGTCATCGCCTTTAGGCCAAAGCCTGCTGGAAGCAGCGCGCCACGGCAAGCTCATCTTGCAAAACCAAGCCCAGTTCCACCTGGAATTGGGGGATCAATCCTGGCGGGTGCTGCGCCGCGATTTAGAGAGTCGCATTTTAGTACCCTACATTCAGCGCATTAACCAGCACCTAAATGCCCTCATGAGTGAAACAGGGCTGTCTTCCCAAAGCATTCATCAGGTGATTTGTACGGGAGGCAACGCCTCCTTTGCTACCATTGCCCGCTGGCTGCGGCAAAAGTTTCCCAACGCCACCATCATTCAAGACACCTACCCAAGCGATCGCCCCCCCAGTTGTAGCCGCGTGGCCTATGGTTTGGTCAACCTCTGTCGCTATCCCCAGGTGCTAGACGGGCCGCGCCACCAGTACAGCGATTACTTTTTGCTGCAGGAACTGTTGCAGGTGATGCCCGATCAGCCCATGCCTCTGCAAGGCATCATGCACCTATTAGATCAGCAAGGCGTTAACACAGAAGTGTGTCACCCGCGCATCTTGGCCTTGCTGGAAGGTCATTTACCCCCTGGACTGGTGCCGGATATGGCGGGGCGTTCGCACCTCAGTAAAGCCACCTTAGAGCGCGATCGCGCCTTAGTAACCGATGTACTGTTTACGCGCCAATCAGGCCAAATTTATGCGCCCAATGTCGAAGCCTGTCAGCGTATGGCAGCCCATCTCAATAGGCTGATGGCAGGTAAGCAGCAGTCTTTATCGGAGCCCCTGCTGGCCCAGTGGGTTACGCCCTAAGAAGATGGGTTTTCTTCTCCTCACAGTTTCCTTACATCTTTCTGTTATCTTCGCTCTTTAAGAAGACCTAGATACTGTTCGCCCTCTCTTTTGCCAGTGAGGGCTTTTTTTTGTGAAGCAATATTGGGCTGTTAGTAAGCATTGGCCACGTAGGCCAGAAAGCCTATAGATAAGGACATTTCTTGAAAAGAAAAGACCTGGCGATGGTGTGTGAAGCCTCGCGATCACTTTTTAGCCCCAGCTATACCAGGTCGATCACGCGGCCTAAAAGTAAGATCAATTCCCGGAAAACACCAGGATGAGAGGAAGTTTGAAAAATTCTCTTGCAATTCTGGAGGCACGATCCTGGATAATGGAACGGTTTTGTTGATAACCCCTCACCCAAAGAGCACACCACAGGATCCATGCGTACCCATTACTGCGGCCAACTGCGGTCAGACCATATCGGAGCAACGGTCACCCTCTATGGTTGGGTCGATCGCCGTCGCGACCATGGGGGCGTGATTTTTGTGGATCTGCGCGATCGCACCGGCCTGGTTCAAATCGTCAGCGACCCCGAGCGCACCCCTGGGTCCTATGACGCTGCCGATGGGCTACGCAATGAATATGTGGTGAAGATCACCGGGCGAGTGAGCCAACGTCTGGAGGGATCGATAAACCCCAAACTCCCCACTGGGGAAGTCGAAATCTACGCCGACGCAATCGAGGTGCTCAACGCCGTTCGCAAGCAACTGCCCTTCCAGGTTTCCATGGGGGAGCCGGAGACCAGCACCGTGCGGGAAGAACTGCGGTTGCGCTACCGCTATCTGGATTTACGCCGGGAGCGCATGGCCCGTAACCTGCAAATGCGCCACGGCATCGTTAAGGCGATGCGCCGCTTCCTGGAAGATGAGGCCAATTTCATTGAGGTCGAGACCCCCATTTTGACCCGCTCCACCCCGGAGGGGGCTCGGGATTACCTGGTGCCGTCGCGAGTAAACCCTGCCGAATGGTTTGCCCTGCCCCAATCACCGCAGCTCTTTAAACAACTGCTGATGGTCTCCGGGGTCGATCGCTACTACCAAATTGCCCGCTGCTTTCGGGACGAAGACCTCAGGGCAGATCGTCAGCCCGAGTTTACTCAGCTCGATATGGAAATGAGCTTCCTCTCTGAGGAAGAAATTCTGAACCTGAATGAGCGGCTGGTGGCCCATATCTTTAAAGCCGTCAAAGGCATTGACCTACCCCTACCCTTCCCGCGGCTCACCTATGCCGAAGCCATGGATCGCTACGGTAGCGACAAGCCCGATACCCGCTATGGCTTAGAGCTGGTGGAGGTGTCTGACTTGGTGGCCGACTCCGGTTTCAAGGTGTTCTCAGGGGCGGTGAAGTCGGGGGGCATGGTCAAGATTCTGCCTATCCCAGGGGGTAACGAGGCCATCTCAAACGTGCGCATCAAGCCCGGTGGCGATCTCTTTAAAATTGCCACGGATGCCGGAGCGCGGGGCCTGGCCTACATTCGCGTGCGTGAAGGCGGCACCATCGACACGATCGGTGCAATCAAAGACAACCTCAGCGACGCACAAAAGCAGGCGATTTTAGCGCGCACGGGTGCTGAAGAGGGTCATCTACTGCTGTTTGGAGCGGGGGAGAGCGCCATCGTGAATGCCACCCTAGATCGGGTGCGCCAGGCGATCGCTCAAGAAATGGACCTGATTCCCGCAGATGCCCTCAACCTACTCTGGGTAACGGAATTCCCTATGTTTGAGTGGAATGCTGACGAAAAGCGCTATGAAGCCCTGCACCACCCCTTCACTGCCCCCAACCCAGAGGATATTGCTGATCTGACTACGGCCAGGGCGGTGGCCTATGACCTGGTATTTAACGGCTATGAAATTGGCGGCGGCAGTCTGCGGATTTACCAGCCGGATATCCAAGCCCAGGTGTTTGAAACCATTGGCCTCAGTGAGGAAGAGGCCAACGACAAATTTGGCTTCTTGCTAGAAGCCTTTGAATATGGCACCCCGCCTCACGGGGGTATCGCCTATGGCCTTGATCGCCTGGTGATGCTGATGACCGGTGAAGAGTCGATTCGAGACGCGATCGCCTTTCCGAAAACCCAGCAGGCCCGCTGCCTGCTCACCCATGCGCCCGCAGGGGTGGATGCCAAGCAGCTCAAGGAGTTACAGGTGGCTTCGACCTTCAAGCCCAAGCCCAAGCCCGAAGCGGATTAGGAAAATTTAGGCGAAAAAGTATTACGAAACACCACGGAAATCCATAAGGATTACTACAAATACACACAACTGCGATCAGCCACTCAGGGTGGCAGGGTAGGATAGCAATCTCTTACGAAGCGCATATGAATTGCGCAATTGCCCCTGTCTCTCCTTTCTCTATGCTGATCGTTCTGCTGATTTTTGGTCTGAGTTTACTCCCTGCCTTGGTGGCAGCATGGTTTAGCTTCCGGGCGAAGCGGCTGTCTGAGGGGCTTGGCTTAGCTCGGGAAGCCGCTGCTGAGGGTGGCCTCCGGGGAATGCTGAAGCGCTCCCGCGATCTGAACTATGTGGAAGGGCTGGGCTACATCATTGGGGATGCAAGCTGCCAGATGAATGCGCGATCGCCCTATTTGCGCTGTGCCTTTAACCCTTGCGGCCCTTGTCAGGGCTGTCAGTTTTACGAGGCGCCCGTAGTGAAAACGGTGGTCCGCACCGTCCCCGTGCCGATTACCTCTTGCCCAATTCCAGAGATGCCGCTCTCTTGTCCGCTACCGGCTTTCTCTGCTGCGGCCTAATGCGCAGTCACTCAAGTTTTCCGTTGCTCTCTCAGTGCTGAAGTCAAATCCTCTAAGAACCGGGTGCCCCATGGGTGCCCGATTTTTTTATGCATTCCGTCGTGCATAAGCTATACAGGGACTATCGAGGTTAAAAGTTCCCCATGGATGTTGCAGCGTTTTTGGTCGCCCTGTGTTTGGGTTTAGGCCTAAGTGCCGCCTCTGGCTTTCGCATTTTTATCCCGCCGTTGGCGATGAGTCTAGCGGCCCACAGCGGCATGGTGACGCTCTCGCCCGATTGGCAGTGGGTGGGCTCTTATCCGGCCATGATCACCTTAGGAGCCGCAACGGCGATTGAGGTTTTGGCCTATTTTGTGCCATGGGTCAGCAACGGCCTGGATGCGATTGAGGTGTTTGCCGCCCCAGTGGCAGGAACTTTGTTGACGGCCTCAAGCCTCTCAATGGTGGGGGATTTGAACCCGGTTTTGGTGTGGACTGTGGCGGCAGTGGCGGGGGGCGGCACCGCAGAAATTGTGGAAGGGGCCACCAGCGTGACCCGACTGGTGGCATCGAGCGTGTCGGGGGGGCTGGGTGGTCCAGTAGTCTCGACGGGGGAAATGCTCTCGGCGACGGTGTTATCGCTATTGGCGATTTTGGTGCCGGTAGTAGCCTTTGGGGTGGTGGTTTTTTTGCTCGTCTACAGCGGTCATCGCATTCGCAAGTGGTGGCGCAGGCGCAATCGTCCCCAAAAGCGACCGGGGTTATAGGACAAATCGCTCGCTGACGCGCTTTTACCGCCACCACGAGCAGTGATACTATTCCTTGAATTCTATTCCAAGTTCTAAACTAGGACTTATCACGGCTAAGAGAGAGCAGCATGGTCAGTAGTACAGGTGTAAGAGAAACCATCACCACGCTGAACGACTTGCAGCAGCGTCTTGGACTTTTACAAGCGCGTGACCTCGATTTTTTTGCTGAGTGGACCGATAATTTGCCGTCGCTTATGGGCCAGCAGCAGGTCGGTCTTGAACGTATCAAACAACGCTATGACTATCACCGGGCCGATGGGTTACTGCTAGAGGGCACAATCAATTTGGTCGTGGTTTCCCCACTGCTAGAACTCTTAGGTTTTCTTGATCCACCCTTTCGGCTCAAGTCGCCCTACGGAATTGCAGTAGAGTTGCAAGATCCAGACGAAATTGTCCGAGGATTCATTGATGTCCTAGTTTTGCAAGAAAATCTCTGGATTTTGACCGTTGAGTCTAAGCGAACCAGCATTGCAGTCCCGGCGGCTCTACCTCAACTCCTCGCTTATATGGCGGCCAATCCTGATCAGCGCAAACCTAACTATGGAATGGCGACAAATGGGGATGAGTTCGTCTTTTTGAAGTTGGATTCCAATCTGCAATATGACACATCTCGCTCGTTCTCCCTATTTCCTCAACGCCATGAGCTGGGGAAAGTGGCCCAAATTCTGAAAGCTCTGGGGCAACGGAGCTTGGAGCCCGTTGATGGTCTGCACAGATCCGAGTAGAAGAAGTATTCAGGACCGTGAGTGCAGCTTCCCGAATTTGGGAAGCTGCAGCTGCGCGATCGCCCCGCGTTTTATTCACCCCTGAATCAGCCCATGCTTGCAAAGAAAAGGCTGCTGTTTCTGGTGATCGCTTGGCTGCTCAGCGCCCAGGTGGCCAGCGCCAATTCCTGGCCGCCAATGGCGATTTGGCTGTTGAGTCTCCCCATGGGGGCCGGGATTAAAAGCTATGGCCTAGGTTTGCTGGCCATTGTTTTGTTAGAAAGTCTGATTTTTGCACGGCGGGAAAAATTGCCGTGGCCTTTAGCCCTGAAAGTCGTTACCTTAGCTAACGCCGCGTCCCTATGGGTTGGCTTTCTGACCCTGCTTGGGTTTGGGGGGTTGCCCTACGGGATTGGCTGGATTCCCCTCATCCTGGTTTATGGCATGATGGTGACCTTTTCAAACCGGCTCTTTGCGCCCCACCAGCCCATATCTCTTGTTCGCCGTTTATTGCGGGTTAGCAATTGGTCAATGCACTGGTTTGCCATTTTGTTCAGTGGATTGGTGTTGCTGGCTGGTGGCATAGGTCGCTTGAATCCGGCCACGGTAATGGGGCAACCCTTTCCCGATCCATCTGTGCCGGTTTATGTGAATGGGGTGCAACTGCTGGCGGTGATAGTGTTTCTGGCCATGGGCTGGACCATGAGCATAATTACTGAGGGATTTTGTATTCGGGGTTTGGTCTCTAAACCGTCTGCATCCTCGATCCACACGGTTTTAATTATGAATTTGCGCTCCTATACCTACATTGCGATTCCGATTACGGTGCTGTTGTTGCTGGGACGGGGCTTTTAGGTGATTGCCAGAAAAGCCCTGCGGGACCTTTTGCCTGCCCTCAGACGATCGTGCCTCTACGCAAGCAGTAGGGCCATCGGGCACAATGATCAAGCACTGAACACGGGAGAGCCGGGTGAAACTAACCCTATTGATCGGGGGCGGATTGATATTGGTGCTGATTGCATCGGAACTGCTGCTGCGGTGGCTGTTTGGCTTTGGAACGCCGCCCCTGTACCTGGCTGATGCTGAGATTGGCTACCTGCTGGCCCCCAATCAGCGCATCCGTCGGTTTGGTAACCGCATTGAGATTAATCGCTACGCCATGCGAGGACCTGAGATTGCTGCCAAGAGATCGCCCCAGGGGTTGCGCGTGCTGCTGATCGGCGACTCCATTGCCAACGGCGGTTGGTGGACCGATCAGCCCGAGATTCTGTCTTTGCAGATCCAGGCCCAGTTGGCCACGATGGTTTGGGCGACGGTGCCAGACCCGATTGAAGTCTTGAATGCCTCGGCCAATTCTTGGGGGCCTCGCAACGAGCTGGCCTACCTGCGCAAGTTTGGACTCTTTGAGGCCCAGGCTGTCGTGTTGCTGATCAATACTGATGACCTGTTTGCCACAGCCCCGACGGCGTTGCCGGTAGGGCGCACCCGCAACTACCCCGATCGCGCCCCTGCCCTGGCTTGGCTCGAAGTTTTGAACCGCTTTCGCAAAGACAAACCCTTCCCAGAATTAGAGGCCGTGCAGGCCGAAGGGGGCGATCGCGTAGGGGCCAATCTAGAGGCGATTCAGCAGATTCATGAGCAGGTTGCAGCCAGTGAGGGCCAGCTGATCTTGGCGATGACGCCGTTGCTGCGCGAGGTCACTCCCCCTGGCCCCCGCGACTATGAACTCGTTGCCCGCGATCGCCTTACCCAGTTCGCCGTGGCCCAGGGCATTCCCTACATTGACTTTTTAGAACCTTTCCAAAACTCACCTGACAGTAGCGGACTCTACCGCGACCATATTCACCTCAGCCCTGCAGGCAATAGACAAGTTGCGGCGGCCTTAACGCAAACCCTCTATCCCCTGCTCAAGTCAACGATGGAATCAGGGCCGCGAGATCAGGGCTGAAGCTCAGACCGCTACCACTGGGCTGGTCTCAACCCCAGATGCAGCCAGATCAGGCCCTTGCCATGCCTTGCCATCTAAGGCCATTTGCTCAATCAGACTGGCTAAACGCAGGGCCTTGAGGGCTTGCTCACCGCCGACAGAAGGGGCCTCGCCACCGCGCACACAGACGACGAAATGCTCTAGCTCTGCATGGAGTGGCTCAATATTGCTGGTGTAAACCTTCTCAATTAAACCATCCTGACGGTAAAGCACCTGGCCATAGTCGGTCATGGTGTTCGCGGTGGTTTGGCGGTGAATCAAAATCTCATTGTTGAGAAAATCGGCTTCCGTCAAAGAGGTTTTGCAATGGGCGGTGATCGTGCGAATTTTGCGATGGGTGATCTTACTCGACGTCAGGGTCGCCACAATGCCATTGGCAAAGCCTAAAGTAGCGGTAACGTAGTCAAGATGATTGGAGTGATTGGCTGAGCGACTGCCGCTGGCCGTCAGTTTGACCACCGGAGCCGCCGCCAGTTCTAAGAGCAAATCGATGTCATGGATCATTAGATCTAAGACCACCGAGACATCGTTCGCCCGTTGGGAATAGGGACTCATACGCCGCGCTTCGAGGGCGAGTAGCTCTTGGGTTTTTAGTACATTGTGCAGCTCTTGAAAGGCTGGGTTAAAGCGCTCGATATGACCGACTTGCAAAATGCAGCCTGACTCAGCCGCTGCATTCACCAGAGATTCAGCCTCTGCAATACTGGCTGCGATCGGCTTCTCAATCAGGACATGAATGCCGGCTTGCAAACAAGCCATCCCCACTTGATGGTGAAGGCGCGTCGGCACTGCGATGCACACTGCATCCACCCGCTCCAGTAAATCTTCGTAGGACTCAAAAAACCGCACCTGATACTTACCTGCGGTATCAAGTCCTAGCTCAACATTGACGTCGGAAACTCCGACCAACTCGACATCTTTGAGCCGACTGAGGACACGGGCATGGTGCTGCCCCATGTTGCCAACACCGATTACCCCAACTCGAATGGGCGTTGGCTGATTGCGCTGAACCTGGCCATTTAGGTCGGTTTCAGGGAGGTTACTCTGCACGCCTGTGACTCCTCGTGAACAGGGCGATTTGGCAAAAAACAAATCTTAAAATCATCAAAATATTACCACGCCCATCGTTTTGTGACGTTTCTTAAGGGGGCGCAGAGCTAAGCGCCATGGCACCCAAAATTGGCGATGGAATTGCTACAACCCCCAGCAGGATTGGGCGCAGAACAAGGTTTGATGGATCTGTTTTTCAGTGCGTGGACCGCATGGTTGAGCGCAGAGTTACGGCCCAATTTCACTGCCTACAGCGGTCAATTTATGAGACGAGAGCGCATCAAAAAAAGGTTCCAGCAAAATCAAATTTAGCCTGATGCTCTCCCCTGACCGCTACTCTAAATTCAAGGAGGATAATTCCTGGCTTACGGATTCTATTGACTGTGCTTGAGTCGCCTCCGGACTGTTTGTTGCCCAAGGCTGAGCTTGTACTTCCACAATTCTGGGGCCGTCCATTGCCGTTACGGTGAATATCCAACCGTTATGGTGGGCGGCATTTCCCACTTCAGGGATCTTATTGAGTTGATGAATTAAAAACCCCGCTAGAGTTTGATAGTCCTCTTGATCGGATAGGCCCAGATCAAACTGTTCATTTAAATCAGCGATCGCAATTTGGGCTTGAATCTGATACTGATCATTCTCCAATGGCTGCACTAAGGGCTGGGGGGGTGCTTCATAGACCCGATGGTCACCAATGATTTCGGCAATCACATCCCGTCGCGTCACCAAACCAGCGGTGCCCCCAAACTTATCTAAAATCATCACCATCGACTGGCCCGATCGCTGCATGATTTGCAGTAGCTCGTGGAGAGGCGTGTACTTGGGGACAAACCGCGTGGGGTACACCCAAGGACTGATCACACTATGGGCCGTGAGTTGCTGGGAGGCCAGCGGCTCCACCAAGTCCTTCCAGCGAATCACACCGGCAACATCATCTAAGGACTCGTAGACTACGGGAAACTGGGTGTGGCCCGTTTTGACCATTTCATTGAGCAAGTCTTGAAATGTGGCCGTTTGCGGTAGTGCCTTGATTTGGGTGCGCGGTACCATCACCTCGGCCACCGTCACATCTCGAAACTCGAACACATTTTTGAGCAGCTCCCGCTCATCGGCATCTAAACCGTCTAACTCGGTCGCGGTCTGGATGATCAGTTGCAGCTCTTCGGGGGTGAGGCGATGTTGCCAGCTCTGGCTGCCGGAATAACGAATGCCAACGAGCCGCAATAACCAGCGGGTTGATTGGTTCAGGACCCAAATAAAGGGCATGAACAGTCGCGCAATTGTCTGGCTCGGTGCCCCCAAACGGCGGGCCAATTGTTCTGGATACAGGAGGGCAACGGCCTTAGGGCAGAGTTCGCCCAAGACAATCTGCAGATAGGCCAGGGCGGCAAAGGCCAGGAGCAGGGCTACCGAATGGGCCAAAACAGGTGCAGCGGGTTGCCCCAGCTGCCGCAACCCCTGACTCAAAATCGCCGCCATGGTGTTTTCACCAATCCAGCCTAGGGCCAAACTCGATAGGGTGATGCCAATTTGAGTGGCTGAAAGGAGGCGATCGATGCTGCGGTGGAACCGCTGCACGGTTTGGGCTTGAATATCCCCACTCGCAGCCAGTTGATTAATGCGAGATCGCCGCACCGATACAATCGAAAACTCAGCCGCCACAAAAAAGGCATTGATGCCAATCAGGGACAAAACTGCGAGTAGCCGGATAAACACATCAAAGCGAGTCAAGGTCATCGACAAGCTATCCTGAAAGGCCCCGTTTCAGCTGATCGATCAGAAAAAACATCGGTTCAATTACACGCACTGAAGAGGGGACTCATTCGGCTTCAGGGGGGACCACTCCGCCGGAAATTCGGGATTGAACTTCGCTCAAGATATCTTGCTCACTGCGCAACACAGCCGCTTGCCCAGAGGGTGCAGCCCGGTTAGCCGCCGCGCTACTGGCAGGGCGCGAGTCCGGCTGTCGCACCCCCGTTAGGGCCTGGCGACCTAAGGCATATCCCCAAGAAGCGCTGACGATGCCAGCACCAACCATCAGAGCGAGCAAAAGGGTAGTAAACGCAACGGCTGGATTAATGCCCATGCTGAAAGGGAATTGAGAGTGCAAAAAGAATGTCCGTTCATAATAGTGCTGCGACCCCATTTCCGCACAGGGGCAGGGCGGATTTTGGGGCTGTGCCGGACTCAGGGTGTCGGGCTAGTATAGAGCAGCCGACCAGGGTTGGCCGAGCGGATTAGGCAGCGAACTCATAATTCGCCTTAGGCAGGTTCGACCCCTGCACCCTGGATGAGTTGAATAAGGGCGCTGGGTTGTCGCAAGATCTGAGGCGCGTTAGCCCGCATCAGGCTGGGGGTTGAGGTGCTGACGTAGACGGTGGCTGAGCCCATCCACCAGAACAGTCAACAAAACTAATGCGGCTAAGGTGAGGGTGAGCCCTGAATAATCAAAGCTGCTGATTTGTTCTGTCATCAGTCGTCCTAGGCCCCCTGCACCCGCCAGCCCGACAATCACTGTTTCACGCAGGCAGACTTCCCAGCGATAGCAGATGTAGGCTAAAAATCGCCCCATATTTTGGGGGAAAATCCCATAAAGTAACAGGCTGGTTGGCCCAGCCCCGATCGCACGGATGGCGCGTACGGGACGATCTTCGAGGTTTTCATTCACCTCAGCCATGAGTCGTCCGAGGACTCCAAAGTTGTGAATGGCGAGGGCGATCGCCCCTGGCAGCACCCCAGGGAAAAAGACATAAAGCACCACCAGCGCCCAAATCGGGGCTGGGATGGCCCGACAGAGCAGCAGCACCAAACGACTACCCAGCAGAATGGTCCAACCCCAGGGCCAAATCCTGAATGGGTCACCCCGTGCTGCCCGCTGAGTTCTCGGTTGGGGGCGCAGCAGTCCCCCAGGTAAGACGATATTCTGCGCCGCCGGAAAGGACCAAACCATGGCCAGACTGCCTGCTAGGGCGATCGCCACCACGGCCATCGCTAGGGTCTGTACCGATAGGGGCAGTAAAGGGGCCAATTCAGTCAGGGAAAGGGGGAAGGGGCTGGCAGCTTCCAGCAAGGTAAATGCCCTTTGCCAAGTTTGGGCGGTCCACAAAATCCCCCAGTTCAGAGATAACGACCCGAAGCAGAGGGGAACCATCACCGCGACGGTGCCCCAGCTGGCCAAAATCCAGCCGTCTCGCTGGGGCTGGGCTGAACGGGTGCGTTGCCGAGCCACATTCAGATCAAGACGACTGGTAAAACCCAAACGCCGCCGCACCCAGCCACTCCAGCCATCTACCGCCCCATTCAGGAGCATCAAGGCATAAAATCCCGTCCAGAGCTGGTGGTATTGCAGAGACTGCAAGCTCAGCAAAATCTCATAGCCCAATCCCCCAGCCCCAATGATGCCGAGGACTGCCGCCGCCCGCAGGGAACATTCAAACCGGTAAAAACTATAGGACAGCAGATTAGGCCAAGCCTGGGGCATCAGCCCGTAAAGCCAAGCATTCAATGGAGAGCCCCCTGTGGCTAGCAACGCCTTAAGGGGGGCCTGGGGGGTTTCATCAAAAATATCGGCGAACACTTTGGCGACGATCGCCCCAAAGGGCAGGGCAATCGCCAGCACCGCCACCAGTGGGTCCAGCCCCAGTACCTGCACCCACAGTAGCCCCCAGACCAACACATGAATGGCGCGGGGAATCGCTAAGATCCACCGCAGCCCCCGCCAGACCCATTGCCCGCGCCCTGAGGATCGGGGCCAGCAGATGTGCCACCAGGTTTCAGAGCAGAGGACACCGCCAATGAGCCCTAAAGCCAGACTCAGCACAGTGCCACAAACCCCGTAGGCCAAGGTGAAGCCCGTAGCTTTTGCCAAGCGCCACACAAAATCAATCTGCAGATCGGGGCTAAAACTGGCGGCTAAAAACTGTTGCAGTTGGGGCCAACCGTCTACGTTGAGCAGCGCGGGTTGCCCCATAACGGCGATGCCCAGGGCGATCGCGCCCAACACGCCAAGCCCGATCAGGGTGCGATGGTTGTGCCGGGGTGGCGAAGGTAGGGTTAAAGAGGCAGATTGCTCCAGCTTTAAAGCTTTACGACGATAGCTGATAAAGCGCCTCCAGCATGGTGTCGTTGACCTGTGCAACTGGCGCGTCAAACATCAAGCGGCCCTGGCGCAGGCCAATCAGGCGATCGCAATAGCGTCTGGCAAAGTCCACATCGTGGAGACTCACCACCAGGGTCTTACCCGCTTGAGCACACCAATCTCGCAGCAAGGTCATCAGGTCATGGGCGCGGGCCGGGTCAACGCTGGCAATGGGTTCATCCGCTAAAATCACCTGCGGGTCTTGTACCAACAGGCGGGCGATCGCCACCCGCTGCTGCTCTCCCCCCGACAGCCGATCGGTGCGGGCATAGAGCTTCTCCAAAAGGCCCACTTTTGCCAAGGCTGCAGCGGCAGTCTCAACGGCCTGGGGCCAGAGCAGAGACAGGGCCGCTTGAGGCGCTGACCAACGACCTAAATGCCCTGCATTAACGTTATGAATCACGGCTAGATTGGCCACCAAGTCATGGCTCTGATGAACCCGACCCAAGTGGCGCTGGACGCGACGGAGTTGCCCCGAGGAAAGCCCCTGAAGGGATTGCCCCAAGACCGTAATCTGCCCGGTGGTGGGGGCGATCGTGCCATTCAAGACATTGAGCAGCGTACTTTTGCCCGCGCCGCTCGGCCCCAACAGGGCGACCCGCTCCCCCGCTTGAATGGTCAAGGAAACATGGTCGAGTGCCGTCACCTGAGCAAAATAATGGCTGACACGGGCTAAATCCAAGACGGGATATTTGTTCTGAACGGTCATCGTCTCACCGTTACCATAGCCCTCAAAACTATCTCCCCTAAGTACTGATGCAGTGGACCCGCCCCCCATTTACCCTGACCGATGAACCTCCAGCCCATAGTTTAGAAGCCACCTATCAACTCCTTAGCCGCACCTACTGGGCGCAGAATCGCCCAGTAGAAACCGTAGAAGGGATCTTAGCCAACTCCCTTTGTGTGTTCTTGCTGGATGGAACCCAGCAACAAGTGGGTTTTGCCCGCGTGATCAGCGATCGGGTTACCACCTCCTGGCTGGCAGATGTCGTGGTGGATGAGGCCCATCGGGGCAAGGGTTTAGGCAAATGGATGGTGACTTGTGTAATGGCGCATCCCAGCCTGCAGGGTACTCAATTTATCTTGCAAACCAAAGATGCTCAACGGTTTTATCAGCAATTTGACTTTGCGCAAAATCCAGCTCTGATGAGTACCCCTGTGAACTATCTGTAGTGCGTGATTGATGTCCAAAGCAGGAGAAAATTTCACCCATGGATTCAGCAGACATGGATTCAACCCCTGGCACTCTATCACCGTTGTAAGACGGGGGATCGAGGCGAATGCTGCTGGTATTGCCTCTCGATAAAGCGCTATTAATGCAGCTCATAAGTAGATCGATGGGCATAGGACTTATCGCAATTGTTATGGCGGCTTAGGATGGAATGAGTAGCCCAGCCACCTACCCGGACTTGTATGGATACCTCCCAACCGCGTGACGTCCAGACTTTAGCGATCGCTGCTGACACCGAAGTGTTGCGATCCCGCAGTTGGAACCGCCTTCGCTTTGAGGTGGAGTACGCCCTAGAGCGGGGCACCACCGCCAATAGCTATGTGATTCGGGGTGATCGTACGGCGCTGCTGGATCCCCCTGGGGCCTCCTTCACAGAGATTTTCCTGGCTGCGCTCACCGATGCGGTGGATCTGACCCAGGTAGACTGCGTCATTTTGGGCCACGTCAACCCCAACCGGGTCGAGACCCTGAAGGTGCTGCTCGAAAAAATGCCGACTGTCACAGTGGTGTGCTCCAACCCTGCCGCTAAAGCCCTAGAAGACCTGCTAGAGGGCAATCTGCCCACCCTAAAAGTAATGAAGGGTATGGACGACAGCCTGGATTTGGGACAAGGGCATCAGTTGCGATTTATCCCCGTGCCCACCCCCCGCTGGCCTGATGGGCTCTGGACCTACGACGCATCCACTGAGGTACTATTCAGCGATAAATTCTTCGGCCTGCACCGCTGCGATAACTACGTCTACGACCTCGACTGGCAAGCCCTACTCGAAGATCGTCGCTACTACTTTGACTGTTTGATGGCTCCCAACGCCCGTCAAGTCAACACAGTTCTAGAGCGCCTCACTAACTTAACCGTAGAACGATATGCCCCCGCCCACGGCCCGATTGTGCGCTACGGGGTACAGGCGTTGACTGCCGCCTATCAAGAGTGGAGTCAGCAGCAAAAAGGCCAAGAGCTATCGGTTAGCTTGATCTACGCCTCCGCCTACGGCAACACCGCCACCCTCGCCCAAACCCTGGCTCGGGGGATTACTAAGGCGGGGGTCGCGGTGGAGTCGATCAATGCGGAATATGTAGAGCCGGATGATATTAAAGCGGCGATCTCCAAGTCTGCAGGCTTCTTGATCGGGTCACCGACCCTCGGTGGCCATGCCCCCACCCAAATTCAAACTGCCCTGGGGATTGTTCTCGCCAATGCCGCCAAGTCCCAGTTGGCGGGGGTATTTGGTTCCTTTGGCTGGAGCGGGGAAGCCATTGACCTACTGGAAGGGAAGCTTAAGGATGCGGGTTATTCTTTGGCGTTTGACCCGATTCGGGTCAAGTTTAAGCCCACTGATGTGACCCTGCAATATTGCGAAGAGGTGGGCACCGACTTTGCCCAATCTCTCAAAAAGGTGAAGCGGGCTAAAGCCCCCCGCACCCCAGCTACATCCGTGGAACAAGCGGTCGGGCGACTGGCTGGTTCCCTTTGCATCGTCACGGCCCAGCACGGGGAGGTGAGCAGCGCCATGCTGGCTTCTTGGGTGTCTCAAGCCACGTTTAACCCACCGGGTTTTACGGTGTCGGTGGCGAAGGATCGGGCGATCGAGTCACTGATGCACCAGGGCAACAGCTTTGTGCTAAATATCCTGGCGGAAGGCCAACACCTAGGACCCATGAAACACTTCCTGAAGCCCTTTGCCCCAGGGGAAGATCGGTTCGCAGGGGTGGAAACGGACAAGGCTGAAAATGGTAGCCCAGTTTTGAAGGACGCGATCGCCTATCTAGAATGCGAGGTGGCGAACCGGATGGAATGCGGTGACCACTGGGTGGTATACGCCACGGTGACGGGTGGGCAGGTCTTGCAGGCCAATGCTAAAACGGCAGTCCATCAACGCAAAACCGGCACCCACTATTAATGGGACTAACGATAGCGATCGTGCAAAGGACCGAGAATTTGGTTGAGGCGACGCAAATCCTCTGAGGTACCCATACCGATCACTAGATCCCCTGAGTACAGAACTGTCCCTCCATCTGGCCCCACAATCAGCGAGTTGTCGGCACGACGGATCGCTAAGATCAACGCCCCTGACTTCAGCCGCAACTGCGCCTCTCTCAAGGTTTGCCCGACCTTGGGGCAATATTCAGGGGAAATCAGAAATTCCTCGATATAAACGGTGCGATCGGCTCCGGTCAAAATGCCATCTAAGAAATCCACCACTTGAGGTCGCAGCGCTGCAGCCGCCATGCGCTTGCCGCCGGTAATGTAAGGCGAGACCACCACATCGGCCCCACCCCGCTGCAGCTTTTGCACCGCTTCTTCGCTGCTGGCCCGAGCAATGGTGCGAATTTTCGGAGCCAGGGTTTTGGCAGAGAGTACCGTGTACAGGTTTTCCGCATCAGACGGGAGCGCCGCAATCAGGCAACTGGCCCGTTCAATGCCCGCCTGAAAGAGCACCTGATCCTGGGTGGCATCCCCCTGAAAGGTCACGAACCCCTGTTGCTGGGCTTCATGGATGGCGGCTTCGTCTGAGTCCACCACAATGCAGTCAATCGACTCAGTGGCGAACTCGGCGGCCACCTGGC
Organism: Leptolyngbyaceae cyanobacterium; assembly: GCA_050043365.1. Taxonomy (GTDB): domain Bacteria; phylum Cyanobacteriota; class Cyanobacteriia; order Phormidesmidales; family Phormidesmidaceae; genus PCC-6406. The sequence continues at coordinate 999 of JBHJIP010000095.1, read as the reverse complement.
GGCCGGTGCGGCCAAAGCCACAGAGAATGTAATGGTTGGTGAGTGATTCCATCAATCTACGGCGCTTCCCTAAGCGAATACCGGCTTGTAAATGACCTTGAATCAAAGCTTCGGTAAAGCAGTTGACGATGTAGGCGATCGCCACCACCCCCATCAAAATCAAGACAATGGTAAACAGGCGACCTCGATCACCGAGGGGATGAATTTCCGCAAAGCCCACCGTCGCCAGGGTAATGATCGACATGTAGGTCGCATCCACCCAGGTCCAGCCTTCCACCAGCCGATACCACAGAGCACCAGTGAGAGCGACCCCACCCAAGGCAACCGTTCCACCAATCAGATGCCGTCGGGTACGGCGATAGGTTTCGGCAACGAGCGTGTCTGAAAAAGAGACACGTAATAGACGAGCGGGCATAGCAGCCTTTACAGAACTCGCTTAGGTTCTAGCAGAGATAAACTGTTTTGTGTTGAAGCATGATTAATGCAATGCATAAGCTCGAACAACGGTCACCCGACTTTGTCAGGGTAGCCAGTTTTCCGAAGTGCTGTGCCAGATATCACTTACTAGAACCCTTTCTTGTGGAAAGGGTCAGAGCACGACGGTAGCTAAAGCAGTCAAACTTTATCTTGAATAAAGCCACATCGCTAGCCAGCTTCTAAAGGCGCAAATGCTTGAGTTCTCTGTGGCAATTCGTACTTATAACGGAGCTGCCTATCTCCCAGAATTATTAGAAGCCGTTCGCTCTCAGCAAGGTGTAGAGAGTCTCAACTGGGAAGTGGTGATTGTCGATAACAACAGCACGGATAAAACATTAGACATTATTCAGCGCTACCAAGCGAACTGGCTTGAAGCCGTCCCTCCTTAGTGGTGCAGAAAAGTCCTGAACCCCCTATGACTAGGTGAGTCTCAAATGAGACAGAGGTTTTTGAAAGAGGCACTCCATGAGAAGCTCAAGTTCCCCAACTTAGAACTGACCTCATGGAGCATCCTCCTCTTCA
>JBHJIP010000094.1:0-19565 GCA_050043365.1 Leptolyngbyaceae cyanobacterium | reverse complement strand
AGGGTAACAGGGGTGAGAGCAGTTGCCACTGGTCAAGGCTCAGGCTGCTGGCATACGCTGATGTCATAGCTTCCTAGGGGCTACAGAGGTTACTTTCTGAGCCTAATACTTAGGAAGCCTTTTCTCGAAATGAGTGCTGATTGATACTTTCCAAATATCCTCTGAGAGGCTGACCTTTTCTAAACCCATGGGTGAGAATGAACCGAGTGCGCCTCATCCGACCTTTATCACTATGTTTAAGAAAGTCTACCGTGCCCTGCTCCGTCACCCGATCGCCCGCTGGGTGGTGATTTTGGGGTCGCTGGTGTATTTGATTAGCCCGGTAGATATCTCACCGGACGTGGTGCCCATCATCGGCTGGGTGGATGATGGCGTGATCGCAACCTTAATGGCCACCGGCATTGTGGAGTTAGTCTTAGAGCGTCGTCGCGATGTTAAAGCCCGCAAAGCAGATGATGGCGAAAAGCAACTCGGTTCCTAAGTCCGCACATCCCCTGGCGAAGTTACCATTGCTGCTGCTAAGCGTAACGCTGTTGACGCTGCTGGGTCTGGCGATCGCTTACAGTTTGTCCTTCATCAGCTCAATCTAGCCAATCGATACACTAGAACCATCTCTCCGGTTGTAGAGCCCCATGGTTACCAGCCCCGATCGCACCACCGTCATCTACTCCGACAGCGATGGACAACCCATGGCCGACAACACCAAGCAGTTCCGCTGGATTGTCACTATCAAGGAGAATCTGGAAATCCTGTTTGCCGATCAGCCTGAGGTTTTTGTGGCGGGGGATTTGCTTTGGTATCCGGTAGAGGGAGAGGCCACCATCCGCCAAGCTCCTGACGCCTTAGTGGTGTTTGGGCGACCGAAAGGAGACCGGGGCTCTTACCAGCAATGGAAAGAAGACAATATCCCCCCTCAGGTGGTCTTCGAGATTCTCTCTCCCGGCAATCGCCCATCAGAGATGATGCGTAAGTTCAAGTTTTACGAGCGCTATGGGGTAGAGGAATATTACATCTACGACCCCGATGACCTGGAGCTTTCAGGGTGGTGCCGTTGGCAGGGTCGCCTCGTTGCCGTGGAAGAGATGGACGGCTGGGTCAGCCCCCTGCTCAAGGTTCGGTTTGTCTTAGGCGAAAACGAGTTAGAACTGTACCGCCCTGACGGCGGTAAGTTTTTGACCACGCTGGAACTGGATCAGCGGGCTAAAGCAGCAGAACAGCGAGCAGAGTCTACTGAGGCACTATTGGCAAAATACCGAGATCGCTTTGGGGACCTAGAATAGCGCTTTTAGGAACTCGACAGTCGCTGCACAGCTTCCCCTTCCAACCTTGCATGGGTTTCGGCCAATAGCGACGGGATGCGATCGCGGTGGGGACTGCGGGCGATCGCCCCACGAATATCCACATGGCCCAGTTTCGTCGCCTTTTCCCCTGGGAACCAATGGCCCCCACCGCCCAATAAGTTGTAGCGGGCCTTGGCATATTCCTCCATGTCAAAGGCTTCCACCAGATTGCGCAGCCACAGAATGATCGGGATGTTGATCTGGCCAGGGGTTTCCGCTGGGGCAGGCAGACCCAGCTTCCAGGTGCGGAGCCAGTCCGTGCCGAGAGCCTCCACCGCCGCTTGCTCCAGCCGCTGCAAGATCGGCGGCAAAATCTCCTGGGCCTGATCCAATAGGGGAATCACCTTCAGGTGCTCGTCAAAATCAGAGGGTCGGGCAGCCCCCAGACTCAGGGTATGCACCTGGGAATGGCTGAGGCAAAACAGGTCATTGAACACCATCGGGCTCAACGGTGCGCAGAGATCTACCAGCTTCTGGGGCGGGCTGTAGAGGTGCCCTCCCTTGTCTGAGGGACTAATGATGAAGACACCGACATCGTGGCGCTGGGCCGCAGCAATCGCCGGCCAGTTGTCTTGGTTGATGTAGTACCAGTGCAGGTTCACATAGTCGAACTCGCCAGTTTCGATCGCCTGCTGAATCACCGCCGTAGGCCCATGGGTGGAAAAGCCAATGTGGCGAATGCGGCCCTGGCGCTGGTATTCGCGGGCAACCGCCATACAGCCCCCTGGGCGAAGGGTATAGTCCAACAACTCAGCGGTATTGATGCCGTGGATGCCCAGTAGGTCGATATAGTCCAGGCCCATGTTGCTGAGGGATTGTTCCAAATTGCGGCGAAACTCCTCAGCATCGGGCTTGGGCGACACTTTGGTCTGCACAATCAGTTTGTCCCGAGAGAACTTCGGCAGCACTTTACCCAGTTGAACTTCAGAAGTGCCGTAGCCCCTAGCCGTTTCGATATGGTTGATGCCCACCTCTAGGGAGCGGCGAATGGTGACCTCTAGGTTCTCTTGGTTCTTGCGGGGAATCTCCGATTGGGGCACGTCCTTCCAGGAATGCTGATAGCGCATTCCCCCACAGGAAAATACGGGCATGGCCAATTCGGTGCGACCAAAGCGTCGATACTGCATGGGCTAGGTGATCTAAGTAAATGTAGTGATATGGAGGACGGGGGCGTCAGAATTGAGGATCTGAAGGAACTCACCTAACCTCTCCTAAGCCCTTCGGGCAGGCTTCGCCAAGGGCAAGGAGAGGGACCGGAAGCCTTGATAAACCTCTCCTTGGGAAAGAGAGGTGCCGTAGGCGGTGAGGTTTTACCCACTGCAAACCAGGCCAGAACCTTTCCTATGAAAGCCTGCTATCGATTTCTGCCTAAAAAATAGCTCCATGGGGGGATGAGGGTGGACCTTGGTGCAAAAGTGAAACAGGGACTGTCTTGGCAAAGCAGCTCTGGCAGTGATTCTAGCGAATTCCCTAGCGCGACTGATGGCCAAGGGCAGCGTTGATTTCGGCTTCGATTTCGTGGCGGAGGCGAGACACGGTAGAGTCCGTATCGATTTGACTGAGGATGTCCTGCATCATCGATTTCACCCCCTCTGGTCCCCAGGTGCAGCCCCGTTCCAAATACACTTGGGCGGCTTTTCCAACGGCATAGGTGCCGTACCCAGCCGCCCCCGCTTGCATCACCATAGCGCTCACCAGGGCACTGCCCCCGGCGGCGCTATCCAGCAGGCTCCAGGCAGCGGCAGCGCTTTTGCCAAAGCCCATGAGCAAACCGCTGCCTAGCTCACTCGCCAGCAAGGTGCCCGTACTGCGGATGATCGCCCGCCACAATTTGCGGGCCTCATATTGGGTGATCGGTAGCCCGTAGAGCTTTGCCAGAGACCGGATCATCACCAGGTCAGTGACGAAGCCCCCGGCCAGATCCAGCACGGCGATGGGGTTAAAGGCAACGGCGATCGCCTTATATTTGGCAAATTTCAAAATCAACGCGTCGGCATCGGCCTGGTGCAGGGCCATGGAGCGACGGGCCAGCTCTGTTTCCAGATGATCGGCCTCTCGCAGGGCGTTCAAGGCAATGAGGGCGGTGCCGTCCTGGCGGGCAATGGTGATTAGGGCGGTTTTAAGGCCTGCAATTTCAGGGGGGGGCGTTTCCCATTCATGGGTGACCCGGCCATCGGGCCATTCCACCCTTACCTGCAGCGGGATCGGAGCTGCCGCCACCCTCACAATCTCATCCACCGAGAGGGCCGGGTCCCGTCCATTCCCTTGGTGCCACAGGGTCGTTAAGGCATCGGTAATGGCTTGGCGATCGATGTCGGGGTAGAGATCAATTTTGTTGAAGACCAGCACCAAGGGCTTGCGGGCGGTTTGCAGATCTACCAGCGCCTCATATTCGGTGCGGGTAATGTCCCCCGCCACCACGAACAAAATCAAATCCGCCTGGTGAGCCACCTCCTGGGCCATGGCCCCTCGGGCTTCTCCTTCGACTTCGTCTAAGCCAGGGGTGTCAATCAGCTCGATTTGGGGTAGTTCTTCACCATCATGGACGGCTTCTATGGGGGGTCGCCAATAGACCGAGCGGGGCCAGCGGGTCACCCCATGGAGAGGCCCAGTGGGTAGGACCGCCTCACCCATCAGGGCGTTAATCACGGCGGACTTACCCCGGCTCACCAAGCCAAATACCGCGATCCGCAGCAGGGGATTCGCTAAGCGGGCTTCTAACGAAGACAGGGAAGCCACCCCAGCCTTGACCGCCGCTTGCTGGGTGGCAGCACCGGGTTGAGTGAAGCCCCCTTGCAGGGCCGTGGTTTGCCGTTGAATGGTGGTGCGCAAGTCCCGCCGCACCCGTTTGAACCAGCTTGCCCGCTGGCCAGACGCTGCCTCCCCCATGCGATTGAGAGACTGATTTATGGGCGGCGTATCCACAGGGGACTCAGGCACTTAAGGGGATTCTAAGGAAGACACTGCCTCAGATTGTGCCACGGGAACTGCAGGTTCGGCGGGCAGGTCGAGGGCGGGTGTCGTCCCAGCAGGTAGGGATGGCGGGGCTTTAGCAAACCGCTGGACACCCTGTTGCACCAGGCTTTTGAGAAAGTCGCCCTGCTGTTTTTTTTGCACCAATCCTTGCAGCGCCTGGGCAATGGTGGCTACCGAAACCGGTGCCGTGGCCTCCCCAGCTAAAGCCCGCGTCTCGAAATAGGCCATTAAACTCTCCCCAGTCATGTGGGTGAGGTAAGCCGCACTCAGGGCTTGGACGCCGCCCCCGACCACAAAGGTGGCGGCATGGCTTTTGAGCGCCGTGGTCAAGAGTTGGGTGGATGCTTCCACCAAGCCCAGTTTCACCACCAGTTCCGCCAAGGTACCAGCGGCAGTTTTAGCCTGATCGAAGCTGAGGGGCTGCTCGTAGACCTGACTCAGATCCATCACTAGCTGGCCATTGATGGCTACCGTTGCCAGCAGATCCAAAGAGGGGACGGGGCTGGCAAAAGCGGTAGCGGCAGCGGTCCACTGCAGTTGCTCGACCAGAGGACGGGCGCGATCGCGGCGGAGCTGATTCAGGGCCGTCTGCAGGTCTTGTCGTAGAGCCTGAGATTGTCGCATCACCGTTTGCGCCACCAAGGCAGGACGCTCATCTACCCATTCATCCAAAATCTGCGTCAGAGCCGTCACGTTCGGCTCAGGGGTTTCCAGCCGCTCCGTGATCGAACCATCGGCTTGATGGGTGCGGACTTTGATCGGTTTGGGGGCAACGGCGATCGCGGCTAACGTGACTGATGGAGACAGAGGACTGAGGCGATCGCGGATGCGATCTAAGAGCATCGCCCGCTCATCAGGTAAGTAGCGATCCTGTTTGTTAAGGACCAGAGCGGTTCGTTGCCCTGCTGTTGTTAAGGCCGTTAAGTCACCCAGGGCAGACTCGGTCAGGTCTTCATCCACCACATACAGAATCCCGTCACGATCCCGTAGGGTTGCGGTGATATCCGCATCATGGGTAACGGTTGCGGTGGTGAGCGTAATGGCCGGGGTTTGATTGTCCACCCATTGATCGATCAAATATTGCTGTAACTGGGTTTTACCCACACGGGGCACCCCCAATAGGACCAGTTTGAGACGGGTGCGCTCCAGTTCAGTAGTCAGCTCGGCTTGGCGGGTTGCAAAGGCATCGATACGCGTCTGCCAAGCGTCACGGGCATCTGTCTGGTCAATTTCTGTAGTGAGTTGATCTAGAACGGGGGTGAGATTGGCGATCGCGGCTTCTACAGCATCCCGCTCCACCAGAGCGGGTGCGGCAGAGGCAGGGGACTTTAACGACACTTGAGGCGTTTGACGACGCCACCACCAGAGACCTGCACCGAGCACCATACAGCTGGTTAGAGTGGTGCTATCGACTACATCCTGTAGGCCCCCCAGCAGCCAAAGGCTGGCCGTGAGCCCGAGCCCGCCGACTAAAATTGGACGCTTTAAGACCATCGCGTTTTTTGATTGCCCCTGCCGTGCCCCAACCTCTTTATTTTAAAGGGGATGCGATTATCGCTCTAGCAGCAATGTGACCGGCCCGTCATTCACAAGAGAGACGGCCATATGGGCACCAAACTTCCCTGTGGCCACGGTCAAACCGCTCGCTTCTAAGCGGTCTACAAACTGGTCATAAAGGGGTTCCGCAAGAGCCGGTAGGGCCGCTTTATCGAAAGAGGGACGCCTACCCTTGCGGCAGTCGCCATAGAGGGTAAATTGGCTCACCACCAAGAGTTCCCCTTGGATATCGGCCACCGAGGCATCCCAACGGCCATTCTCGGGTTGGTCCGGACTGGGGAAGATGCGCAGCCCCAAACATTTGCGCGCCATCCAATCCAGCTCAGCTTCAGTATCAGTTGCGGTAATCCCCACCAAAAGCAGTAGACCAGCCCCAATCTGGCCGACCACCTGACCCTCAACCTTAACTTGGGCCGACTGTACTCGCTGAACAACAACTCGCATGGCTAACTGATGACCGGCTTAGGCTGCAGAACTATTTTGGATGGAAAGGGAGCCAAAGAAGCGAGGGAGCCGAAGTTTGGAAGCCGCTATTCACTCCGAGTGGGAGATGCACTGGTTTGAGCTAAGTAGGCACGGATTTTCTCAGCGATCGCTGCCGCCTCTGCTGCTTTGGGCTTGGGTTGCAGGGCGCGATAGATCTGCAGCTCTAAGCCTTGAAGCCCCAATTCAGTCTTATCCGTATCGGGATAGCGGGGCTGCAACAGAAAATGTACATGGTAAGGCGGCTGATCCACCCAAGAACTGATGTAGATGCGCTCAGCCCCCAACACCTGCTGCATCGCCTGAGTGATTTTTTTGAGGAATCCCCCTAGGGTGGCTGCTTCTTGGGGGGTCAAATCCCAAAAATTCTCACGGTGAGCGCGAGACTTAACCACGATCGCCCCGAGGCCGTGAGCGCCAATACAGTGATCGGCAACCCAGTGGGGCGTTTCGGCAATGATGCCCCCTGGCGCAGTGATCTTACCGATCAAGATTTGGCAGGCGATACAATCCTCGGGGCGATTGTCGCTGTCGTCGTCAACCAAGGGTTTCAACATCTGAGAGGGTGCGGACAAACTGCTCGGGCTCCTCTGGGGACAGCACGATTTTGCGATCAGGAAAGGTCAACACCACCGTCCGGGTTAGGTCAGTGGCGTAGGCTTGATACGGACCCAGGGTAGCGTTACGGAACCGCCCCACAAAGCCAAAGAGCCCACCATTGCCCCAAGTTTTGATCGAACCTTTCATGGCGGCGGGCACTTGCTCTACGGACTGGAGTTGTTCCAAAGCAATTTCGCTTTGCCACCCTAACCGCTGCACATAGAGGGTTTGCCCTTGAATGCGATAGCCCCAGACTCCCAAGAAGGCAGTCACCCCCAAAATAACCACGGGCAACACCACCATCGACCCAATCCAAATGGGGTTAGTGCGGGGACCTATGAGTAAACCCACCAGCACGATCCCCACTAAAAGCAAACCCAAAATTGACGTGACGGCAATTAACGTATTGCCCCAGGGGGCTTTAAACACAGCATCGGTGGCCATAACCCTTCCTCTTAGGAGAACAACAGAGTCAACTCAGTGAAGCTGCACCCGAAGACGATACCGACTGCCGCTTGCGTTCAAGGGTACAGGCAGTAACTATTGGCCGAAACCGTCCCCCCGGTTAACCGATGGGTTGCCCAGACATTGGCTCAACTGTTCCCGCAGCTGATCGTGATCGAGGTCCTGACCAATCAGCACAATTTGATTTTTCGGTGCACCTTTCCACTCATCATCATCGAGGGAAAAGCGCTTGCCGCTGAGGTGGAAGATGTGACGATGGGGGCTCTCCTCAAACCAGAGAATGCCTTTCGCGCGAAAGATATTGGAGTCGAGCTGGTTATCTAGAAAATGTTGAAACTTGCGAATTTCAAAGGGGCAATCGCTCTCAAAAGACAGCGAGGTGAAGCCATCCACCGCTAAGTGATCGGAGTGGTGGTGATGGTCATGGCCGTGATGATCGTGGTCGTGGTCGTGCTCACAATGGCCATGATCATGATCGCAATTGGCGTGATCGTGGCCATGGCCGTGATGGTCGTGCCCATGATGGTTATGGCCGTGATGGTCGTCGTGGTCGTGGTCGTGGCTCTCTTCCGTCTCCATATACTTGTCCGACTCAAACACGCCCACACTCAAAATCAGCGGCAGCGCCACTTCTGATCGGGTGGTGCGTAGAATGCGAGCCCCGTCTTTAACATCCCGAATTTTGACCTCCAGACCGTTGAGCTTCTTGTCATCAACTAAGTCCGCTTTATTCAGCAAGATGATGTCACCGTAGGCAATCTGATTGTGGGCGGCTTCGCTATTAAACAGATCCAGGCTGTAGTTCTCGGCATCCACCACCGTCACAATCGAGTCGAGCCGGGTCATATCCCGCAGCTCTGTGCCTAAGAAAGTCAGGGCAATAGGGAGGGGATCGGCTAAGCCAGTGGTTTCTACCACCATATAATCCACCTTGTCTTCTCGCTCAAGCACCTTATAGACTGCTTCCATCAAGTCATTGTTGATGGTGCAGCAGATGCAGCCATTGCTCAGCTCCACCATGGTGTCGTCGCTGCCTGGGGTATTAATCAGCAAGTCGTTATCGATGCCGATCTCACCAAATTCGTTCACCAAAACGGCGGTTTTCAGACCTTCCTGATTGGAGAGGATATGGTTCAGCAGGGTGGTTTTACCGCTACCGAGAAAGCCGGTAATAATCGTGACCGGTAGCCCATGCTTAGTGTCGTCTAGGGTCTGGGGCGAGACAGGGGCGGCAGAAGTCATGGCGAAGTTACGCGATCGCAGGACACCCTCCATACTAGCGATCGAATTCAGCCCTCAGAGCAATGCCCCAGAAAGTTTGCAGGTTTTGAATTTTGAATTCTGCCTTGATCCCATTGATTCAGATACGGTTTAAGTGTTCCATGATTGGTTGTCTCGCTCTTTTGCCGCCCCTTACCCCTTACCCCCATGGCCCTGAGTCTCTACAACACCCTCACCCGCCAGAAGGAAGCCTTTACCCCGATCTCAACGGGAATCGCCAAGATGTATTGCTGCGGGGTGACGGTCTATGACTATTGCCATTTAGGTCATGCCCGTTCTTACATTGCCTGGGACACGGTGCGCCGCTATTTACTATGGCGGGGCTACCAAGTGCAGTATGTGCAGAACTTCACCGATATTGACGACAAGATTCTGAATCGGGCCCGCAAAGAACAATGCTCAATGGAGACCATTTCGGAGCGCTATATCCAGGCGTATTTTGAAGACATGGCGCGGCTCAATATTTTGGAGGCCGATACCTATACCTATGCCACTCAAACTCTGGATGGCATCAAGCGCCTGATTGCTGAACTCGAACAAAAAGGGTTTGCCTATGCAACAGGCGGCGATGTGTATTATGCGGTGCGCAAGTTCGATGGCTATGGCAAGCTCTCGGGTCGCAAGTTAGACGACATGCAGGCGGGGGCCAGCGGCCGGGTCACGGCAACTGACACAGACACTGGTCCCCAGAAGCAAGACCCCTTTGACTTTGCCCTCTGGAAAGGGGCTAAGCCCGAGGAGCCTGCTTGGGACTCCCCTTGGGGGCCGGGGCGACCGGGCTGGCACATTGAATGCTCCGCTATGGTCCAGGAGCAATTCGGCCCCACCATTGATATCCATATGGGCGGAGCCGATTTGGTTTTTCCCCACCATGAAAATGAAATCGCCCAGTCCGAGGCGGCCACAGATCGCTGCCTCGCCAACTACTGGCTCCACAATGGCATGGTGAATGTGGGCGGAGAAAAAATGTCGAAGTCCTTGGGCAATTTCACCACCATTCGTGCCCTGCTGGATGACGCCCCTGAGGCCCCTTCACCGATGGCGCTCAGGCTGTTTGTGCTGCAGGCCCAGTACCGCAAGCCGATTGATTTTACGGATGCAGCGATCGCCTCGGCGAAGAACGGTTGGCAAACCCTGCAAGAAGGGTTGAGATTTGGTTTGGAATACGCCACTCAACTGGGCTGGACAAAGGCACCGTCGCCCAATCCCAGCGCCGTGGATCGGAATAGCCCTGCCGTGCAGCAGTTCGAAACCGCTATGGACGATGACTTTAATACCTCTGGCGCTCTAGCGGTCTTGTTTGAACTTGCTAAAGAACTGCGTCGGGTTGGAAATGTGATCACCCACCAGGGTCAAGTGGCAGGGGACGTCGCGGCCCTGCAACAACAGTGGCAAACGCTAGTGGTGCTGGCGCAAGTGCTGGGCCTGGAAGCAGAGCCGGATATTTCCTCCTCAACAGGAGGCGGACTCAGCAATAGTGAAATCGAAGCCCTGTTAGCGCAGCGCCAAGCCGCCCGTAAAGCCAAGGACTTTGCTGAGGGCGATCGCATCCGTGACTTACTTCAAGCCGAAGGCATCATCCTGATCGACAAACCTGGCGGCATTACCGATTGGCATCGTTAGTAATGTTCGGTACGCCTCGCGATGGCTGGTGTAGGGGTAGGTGCCCTCAATAACCGACTGGAGGGCATGAATCGAGAAATCGGCATGTTCAGCAACTGGCAGAGGGTAGGCACAAGACCTACCCCTACCAAGATCAATTCTTGTCTAGAAATCTCCTAAGAAGAGGGCACCAACTGCACGATCAAGCCCTTCATATCAAAGGTTTGCACCTTACCCACTTCTTTTAAATCAGCCACAATGCGATTCAAAAGCTCGTGAGCGCGATCGCGGTGCTGGTGCTCTCGCCCTCGGAGCCGCACCTGAAACTTAACGTGGTCGCCTTTACTCAGCCACTTGGTCGCCCGGTCAATCCGAATGCCGTAGTCAAACTCATCCACATTTGGCCGCAGCTTCACCTCTTTCATCGTCGGCTTGGCACTTTGGCGCTGGCGCTTTTTCTGCTGATACTGGTGCTTACCATAATCCAGAATCTTAGCGACCGGCGTCTCCTTGCCTTCTGAAACCACCACAAGGTCGAGTCCGACCTCTTCAGCCAAGGCAACGGCTTCAGCAGTGTCAGTAGGACCACGATTATTATTCTCGTGATCAATCAGCAGCACTTGCTGGGCTCGAATATTTCGATTGATATTGGGTTGTTCAGGACGAGTACGGCGAGTATCAGGTCTGCGTCTAACGATAGTAGGGTCCTCCGAGAACTCGGTAACTTGAGCTAGATTTTTGTTTTACTAGGTTAGCTTAGCTGCGTTGACCTTGCCTCTACCTCAGGGAGAATTTCACGGTCTGGTCACATTCCTAATTTAGGGCAGGTCATCAATGCTGGCGAAGGCCCTGCAGAGACTGGGCTTGAGGCACGCTCAGCCACCAAACCGTAGCCTTAAGCTTTTTGTAGAGTCGTATTCATTTGTAAAGCGATACGAGTCAGGCAGTCGGTTGAGGCGGAGCGCAACTCTGGCCATGGCTCACGTTTTAAGCTGCGGTTCTGGCGTTAATAACCCTGATGAATTTTGCCATTGGGCATGGTGGTATCGATAAAGCAAGCCCCCTCAATATGGGTTCCCCAGAGATTGGCATGGGTAAGGTCCGCCCCCCGTAAGTCCGCCCCCCGTAAGTCCGCCTCTGCGAGGTTGGCCATTCGCAAGTTGGAATACCGCAAATTGGCGAACCGTAGATCCGCCCGCCGCAGGATACCTTCGCGGATATCGGCATTTTCGAGATTGATATGGTCGAGATGAGCACAGTGAAAATTTGCACCAATTAAGTTGGCTCCAATCAGAACGGCCCCGCGCAGATAGGCCTGACTGAGATTGGCCATGCACAAGTTGGCCAGACTCAAATTGGCAATATCTAAGGTGGCCTTATGAAAACTGGTGCCAATCATATTGGTGGCGCTGCACATGGCTGCGGTGAGATTGGCACCATGGAAAACCGCATCCTGTAGGACCGCCATGGCCAGGTTAGCTTCCCGTAAATCTGCTTGATTGAGGGTTGCTCCCTTAAGTTGGGCTCGGTTTAAGTCACTGGTGTACAGCACTGCACCATTCAAATCTGCCCCTGATAAATTCGCCCCCTGGAGCTGGGCCATGCAGGCATCGGTTTGATTGAGGCGCGCCTGCCGCAGATCAGCTTGGCTGAGGCTGGCTTCTCGCAAGACGGCACGGGTGAGATCTGCATTGGTCAGGATCGTGGCATTTAGAGCGGCCTTCGCTAGATGTGAGTCGTGCAGCAACGTTTCCCGCAGGTCGGCTCCTGTTAAGATGGCCGATTCAAGATGGGCATAGCTGAGGTCAGCCGTATAGAGTAGGGCTTCCCGCAGGTCAGCATGGCGCAGGTCGGCATGGCGCAGGTCGGCCATACAGCAGTCGACTAGGGACAGATTGATTTGTGGGAGTTGGGCCTGTCGCAAGCGGGCTTCGCGCAAATTGATGCGATCGCTTAAAGGCCAAGCAGCATCGTCAGGGGGATAGAGCCCCTGTCGCCATTGATTCCATTCATGAACGCCCCGTTTGAGTAAAACCAACGGATCAACGCTTGCCATAGTCTGGCTTGGCTGCATTGCCAAAAGGGATAGATGCTTGTGTTAGAACAGGTGGTTTTACTTTATCGGAACCCGACCCGGCTTACCGTAGGGCGCGTCATCCATTTAAGGGTAAAAGTCTTGTTAGGCAAGCATTAACTCGCCCTCCCCTATAATATTGCTAGTGGCGGAATCCGTTGCACCACAAGGATTCTAGTTTTAGTTAATAACAGCCCCTAGAATCCCTGACATAGGGAAAAGACCTTAGCCTAGACTGAACAGGGTTAAGTCGCCCCTCAGAGCCAAAGTAACCAGTTCAATTGCCCCGTATTCCCACTTCTTGCCATGCCTGCTACCGTCGCCACCCAGCACTACCAAACCGTTCTCGCCCTCGATACCCGTGGCAAAGCCCTGTATCGGTTTACAAATTTGGTGCAGGATGTGGTGAAAACGTCGGGCGTCACGACCGGGCTCTGCACGGTCTTTGTGCGCCACACCTCGGCCAGCCTGATCATCCAAGAGAATGCTGACCCAGATGTGCTGGCTGATCTCGAAACGTTTTTCAGCAAGCTGGTCCCTGAAGGTGCCTTCTATGCCCACAGTACAGAAGGCCCCGATGATATGCCCGCCCATATTCGCTCGGTGCTCACCCACACCTCAGAGCACATTCCGATTATGAATGGTCGTCTGGCATTGGGCACATGGCAGGGGCTTTACCTCTGGGAACACCGCCATCGGGGCAGCCGCCGGGAGGTGGTCGTCCACGTTAGTGGGCATTAGGGACAGGAAACATGTCTGACGCCGCTAGTCTCTCTCTAATTCCCCCCGCACCCGAGGGCTTTCGCTCTGGGTTTATTGCCATTGTCGGTCGGCCAAATGTGGGCAAGTCCACATTGATGAATCGCCTGATTGGCCAAAAGGTGGCGATTACTTCACCCATTGCCCAAACCACCCGCAATCGTCTTCGGGGCATTCTCACCACCGACGAAGCTCAGATTATTTTTGTCGATACCCCCGGCATCCATAAGCCCCATCACGAATTGGGCAAGGTGCTGGTTCACAATGCCCGCATGGCGATCGCGGCAGTCGATCTAGTGCTGTTTGTGGTGGATGGCTCCGTTGCAGCAGGGCGAGGCGATCGCTTCATTGCCGATCTGCTCACCCGCCAGTCAACCCCAGTATTTGTAGGGCTCAACAAGATTGATTTACGCGCCGAAGACACCGCTACTGAGGTCAAGGCCAGTTATCAAGCATTGGCGGCAGCCTGGCCCGTGGTGGAGTTCTCCGCCCTTACCGGAGCGGGCGAGTCGGCATTACAAACCCAACTGACCCAGGCTCTGGACCCAGGCCCCTACTACTACCCACCGGATCTGGTCACAGACCAGCCGGAGCGGTTCATTATGGGGGAACTGATCCGCGAGCAAATCTTGCACCATACCCGTGAGGAGGTGCCCCACTCGGTGGCGATCGCCATTGACCGGATCGAAGAATCCAAGAAGATTACCCATGTGCTGGCCACCATCTATGTAGAGCGCGACTCGCAGAAAGGCATCTTGATCGGCAAGCGGGGCAGCATGCTCAAGACCATTGGCAGCAGTGCCCGTGAGCAAATGCAAAAACTGATCATGGGCAAGGTCTATCTAGAACTGTTTGTGAAAGTGCAGCCCAGGTGGCGACAGTCGCGTATGAGTCTTGGTGAGTTGGGGTACCAGCGGGAAGAGTGAAGAGCATTGCCTACAGCCTTGGATGACAAGACCCCACCGCTGCATCTGCCCATTATCCGTCTCCTCAGATTGTCCATAAGATAGGGGCAGATTTTCCATGGCCTTTTATGCCCAAATGGTTTAACACTGCTGGCCCCTGTCAGGCAGACATTCACTATATGCTCTCGCCCCTGGCGCGCCTGCCCCAGCTAGAGCGGCTGATTGCCCAGCGGGGCTACTTCGTTATCCATGCCCCCCGGCAAGTAGGTAAAACCACCGCCATGCTGGCCCTAGCTCAGCAGCTCACCGCTAGCGGCCAATACACCGCCGTCATGGTCTCGGCAGAGGTGGGTGCTGCCTTTCCCCAAGAACCAGGGCTGGCCGAAGCTGCCATTTTAGATGCTTGGCAAAACACCGCTCAGTGGCAACTGCCCGCCGAGTTGCATCCCCCTGCTTGGCAATCATCACCAACCGGTCAACAGATTGGCTCAGCCTTGAACCAATGGGCACGGCAGTCTGCTCGTCCTCTAGTGGTATTTATTGATGAAATTGACGCCTTGCAGGATCAAACTTTGATTTCGGTCCTACGTCAGTTGCGTTCCGGTTATCCCAGCCGCCCAGAGGGCTTCCCCCATGCCCTGGCACTTGTCGGTGTTCGTGACGTGCGGGACTACAAAGTCGCCTCTGGGGGAAGCCAACGGCTGAATACCTCTAGCCCCTTCAACATCAAAATTGAATCTTTGACCCTGCGGAACTTCACGCTAGCCGAAGTCGCAGAGCTATACCAGCAACATACGAATGAGACCGGTCAAGTGTTTACAACCTCAGCCATAGAGCAGGTCTTTGAGTTAACCCAAGGGCAACCCTGGCTGGTCAATGCCTTAGCGCGGCAAATTGTAGAAGTTTTAGTGCCGGATCCTCAGCAGGAGATCACTGCAGAGCATGTGAATCAAGCCAAAGAAATTCTGATTCAGCGGCAGGATACCCATATTGACAGTCTGGCTAGTGTCTTGCGGGAAGAGCGGGTGCGCCACGTGATTGAGCCAATTTTGGCGGGGCAGGAGCTCGACAACGTTCCCACCGATGACGTGCAGTTTCTTGTGGACTTAGGTCTGATTATCCGGCACCCGTTAGCAGGTTTGGTGCCGGCCAATCCGATTTATCGAGAGGTGCTCCCAAGAGCGTTAGCCGTGGCCCCTCAAGATAGCCTGCCCATGATTCGCCCCAGTTGGCTGGCCATGGATGGCAGCCTAGATACGGACCAGCTTTTACAGGCCTTTCTCAAGTTTTGGCGACAACATGGCCAGCCGTTACTCAAAAGTGCGCCTTATCACGAGATCGCGCCTCACTTGGTGCTGATGGCCTTTTTGCATCGGGTCATCAATGGCGGAGGTACCCTGGAGCGGGAATATGCGATCGGCTCTGACCGGATGGATCTCTGTTTGCGCTACGGGGCCGTCACCTTGGCCATGGAATTAAAAGTCTGGCGAGAAGGGCGACCTGATCCACTCACGGCTGGGTTAAAGCAGTTGGACCGATACTTAGCAGGGCTAGGACTAAACACGGGCTGGCTCGTGATTTTTGACCAGCGTCCGGGCTTGCCGCCCATTAGCGATCGCACGACTACGGAGGTGGCCAAGACAACCGGAGATCGCCAGATCACGGTGATCCGAGGTTGACGCCTTATTTGACACTTAATTTGACGCCTAAGATGGAGACAACCGCCACACCTGATCGCGCCACCCATGATTAGATCGCTACCGCAACAGCCCCCTCTCAAGGTTCCACCCCTAGAAAGTGGCGATCGCCTCAACTGCTACGAATTTGAGCGCCGCTACGATGCCATGGGCCATCTCAAAAAAGCCGAATTAATTGAAGGAGTGGTCTACATGCCAGCGGCATTGCGCTTTAGGAGTCACGGTCAACCCCATGGCAACATCATGGGCTGGTTGTGGACCTACACTGTAGCGACACCGGGTGTCGCTTTAGGGGATACGCCTACTGTTCGCCTTGATTTAGACAATGAGCCTCAACCCGATGCAGTCCTGCTAATTGAAGCTGCATCCGGCGGCCAGGCCCGCCTCAGCAATGATGACTACATTGAGGGTGCGCCAGAGCTAGTGGCTGAGATTGCCGCCAGTAGTGCCGCCATTGACTTGGGCGATAAGCAGCGGGCCTATCGGCGCAATGGCGTCCAGGAATACATCGTTTGGCAAGTGTTTGATCAAAAGATCGACTGGTTTTCTCTACAAAACGGCGAGTACATACCGCTATCAGTGGATAGCAGTGGCGTCGTTCGCAGTGATGTTTTTCCGGGGTTATGGTTAGCAACCCATGACCTCTTAGCAGGCAATATGGCGCAGGTTTTGTCGATCTTGCAAAACGGACTTGCAGACAGCACCCACGACAGCTTTGTGCAAAAACTGGCTACCCATTAGGGCGTGTGGACAATTAATAACGAAACCCTGACTGGGTGGGCATGACCACGCCCGCTTTACTGAATCAGGCTAGGGGCTGTAACTCTCTCATCTCAGGAAGTCTGACCTTGATTGTCCACAGCCCCTAGTCATTCCAAAAGTTACAGGTCCGCTCAATCGTGGGGCGCTGTATTGTGGTGAGTGACCTTGCGCTCAACCGCCCATGCAGATCGCCACTTGGAATGTGAACTCCGTCCGCAGTCGCCTCACCCACGTTGTGGATTGGCTCACCGAGAACCCAGTGGATGTGCTCTGTTTGCAAGAAACCAAGGTGGTGGATCCGGACTTTCCGTTAGCGCCTTTTGAGGCGATCGGCTATACCGCTGCGATCAGCGGCCAAAAGTCTTACAACGGCGTGGCTTTGCTCAGCCGCCAACCCCTAGACGCGATTAGTGCGGGGTTTTCCTCTGTGTTGGGGGCAGACACTGTGGGGGAGTTGGACGAGCAAAAGCGGGTGATTACGGGTGTCTTAGACGGAGTCCGCATTGTCAATCTCTATGTGCCCAATGGCTCCGCCCTGGGCAGTGACAAGTACGCCTATAAGTTGCGGTGGTTAGAAACGCTGCAGGGTTACCTCAAAGCCTTGCTGGCTGAGAACCCAGCGGTGCTGGTGTGCGGTGATTTCAACATTGCTCTGGAGGATATCGATATCCATGATCCGGAAGGGAAGGAAACCCACATCATGTCATCTCCGGTTGAGCGAGAAGCCCTTCAGGGGATTTTAGCGCTGGGGTTTCAAGATGCCTTTCGCAAATTCACCCCAGAGGGGGGCCACTTTAGCTGGTGGGACTACCGGGCCGCATCTTTTCGCCGCAATCGAGGTTGGCGCATTGACCACCACTACCTGTCACCGCCCCTGTACGAGCAGGCCCAGCGCTGCTGGATTGACGTGGAGCCCCGCAAGCGCGAAAAACCGAGCGACCACACGCCGGTGGTGGTAGAGCTTAACCGCTAAGCTGTCACAACGGCCTAATCCACTTGATGCCAAAGGGTCAGGCCCTGCAGAGATCGCTGCGACGGTTGGTTCCCTAAGAGTGAAATCAGCCAGCCCAGTAGCACCGCCACAGGCGCAATCACCGCCGATCGCCAGATCCCCGGAAAGCTGATCAGCCCCGTTTCGGTCCCCACAATCAAAATAATCACCGCCGCAAGGGTGCCATAAAAGGCCCCCGTAGCGTTGATTCGCGGTAACAGCACACCCATCAAGAAGATACCGAGCAGCGGCCCCAGAAACATCGTGGTGTAAGTGACCAAAAAGGGCAGCAAAGATTCACCGGTGGAGGCCACGTAAAAGGCGGAGAAAATCCCCAGAATTCCCCACACCACAATCAATCCCTTCGCTACCGTTAGGGACTGGAACTCATTTTTAGGCGTTTTAGAATAGCGCTGATAAAAGTCCACCGTCATACAAGTGGCGAGGGAATGGAGGGCCGAATCGATCGAGGACATGGCCGCCGCAAAGATCGCCGCCACCAAGAAGCCCGATGCCCCCGGAGGTACCTGATTAACAATGAAGTGAGACAAAATCCCGTCGGGCTGCACGTCCTCAGGCAACCCTGCATTTAGCGAATAAAACCCAAACAGCAGCACCCCCAGCAGCAGCGTGGCTGCAACCCCAACAAAACCCGAAAACCAGCCCAGTAAAATCGCCTTGCGGCCTGACTCCACATCGGCACAAGAAGCGTAGCGCTGCACCGATTGTTGGTTGGTACCGGCAACTGCAAAGGCGAGGGCACCGTAAGCCAGTAGGGCCGTGGGTAAGGACCGAATCGATTCCGGTTCCCAAGATACGTTCACCACCGCCAACTTGCCGCCCTCAGCCGCCGCCTGCCACAGCTCTCCCAAGCCCCCTGGCACCGCTGAGGCCGCCGCCCAAATGCCCGCCGCCAACCCCACAAAAATCATCGCGAACTGCAGCACATCGGTCCAAACCACGGCAGTGATCCCGCCGGTGGCGGTATAAACGAGAGAGATCGCCCCCGCCAGCACGATCGGCCCATATAAGGGCAACCCGGTCACGGTGGAAACCACCAAAGACGCCGCATAGAGCAGCCCCCCTAGCCGAGCAATTACAAACAGCAAAAAGCAGAGAGAACCCAAGGAACGGGTCTTGGCATCAAAGCGCCGCTCTAAATAATCATAAGCAGTGGTCAGGTTGAGCTGCACAAAAAAGGGTAGAAACAGGACAATCACCAGCCCATAGCCAATCAGGTCCCCCAACTGCAGTTGCAAGTAAAGGAAGCCGTTGGTGTAGCCTTCTCCAGGGCCGCCCAAAAGCGAAGCGGCAGAAAAGGAGGTGGCAATAATCGATAGCCCGATCGCCCACCAAGGCAACTGTCGTGCCCCCCGAAAATATTCGTCGGTGTTGGTTTGCTTGCGACTGGCCACCACGCCAATGGCGATCACAACCCCAGCGTAAATCGCCACAATCGCCCAGTCGATGATGCTCAAAACGCTATGCTCCTGCACGTAGGCTGTTCCCGGCTATCGGGTTGTTGCCGATAGCCGGGATTATCCCATATCGGTAGGGTGTTGCTCGACAACGGGATGTTGCGAGATTCCTCAAGATGCCAATTCGGCGGAACCATTTGGACATAGCCCAGTCACAAGCATCCAGTAAGGAACCTACCGCCGCTGGCTTTGACGCTCCGCCGTCTCTTCACCTAGATCACTCCAGTGCGTCACCCAGCAGTTCGGTTTCGTTTGATAAACCTAATGAGCCTGTGTGAGTTATGGATCAACTGTTATGTCGATTACTGCTGAAAGCCACCTCCTTCACAACCCTGGTGGCGATCGCCCTTCCCCTAGTTCTACCGTTAACCCTGGCCGAGAGCACCCAAGCCGCCCCCAGAGCAGAGGCTGACAGCGCCGCTGGGACCGAGCTAAGTCCCGACAATTTGCTGAAGGACGACGACGATGACGACGATGACGATGACGACGACGATGACGGCGGTAGCAGCAGCGTGGGGTCGACCACTACAACCACCACAACCACTACCACCTATACCGACATCTCTAGCAGCTACTGGTCCAGCACCTTCATTTA
>JBHJIP010000093.1:0-39640 GCA_050043365.1 Leptolyngbyaceae cyanobacterium | reverse complement strand
AAGGCCGCTCTGATGCTTTACAAGCAAAGTGGGTAGCAGTCTTGTCCTAATCGGACTGACGACTGCTATAACAAGACTATGCCCAGCAAAGAAACCCTGTTTGCCTTATCTATGTTCCCGTATCTGGGAATTCTCTACATTTTGACGAGATCGGGCCAACCGCCGCGTCTGGCCTTGATCGGCTTCTACGTGCTGCTGATTTTTGTGGCCGTGACCATCCCTGCCGGACTCTATGCCCAGCAAGTTTACGGAGCAGAATTGGCCAATGTGGACTGGCTCCACGGTAGCGCCGAGGCGTTTTTGACCCTATCAAACATTTTGGTCGTGCTCGGGTTCCGCCAAGCCGTGCTGAAATTACGATCGCAGTCAAAAAAATAGCCCCTCTGCTGGTTCCCCTGCTCTGCAGAACAGTACCAAGACTTAGACCATCAGGGACTCGTCATCGTGTACATGTAGAGGTTACAGATGCATCATCCTGAGTATGGGTAGATTTTTCAATCAGCTGAAGAAGGTGCTGTAATCCGCAACAGTCGACCAAGGATCAGCCCCGCGATCGCTCCCACAATCATCCAAGCCACGACTAACCCCACGACCTCACTCACAAATAGGTTCGTAAGCAGGCGTAATTCCCCGCCGATAAACCAGCCAGCCATCAATCCAATCATCCAAATCCCGGCAGACCAGAACATCCAGCTTGTGGGCAATTTGGCATTGGCTGATCTGAGTGAAAGCCACTGCCAGAATCCCAACCAGGCACCAATCCTCAGCCCTTCCCAAGCGCCATAAAGGACTCGGGTCAACAGGGATGTGCCTGCAACTGGGGCAAACCAGCCCACCACACCCATTGCGCTCACCCCTGCCAGTCCCCAAGCCAAGGCTGTTGCCAAGACCCACCCCGGACTTCTGATGCCATATCGCATCAGCACCAGACTCTGTAGCAGCCCCACCGTGCCCCCACCCAAAAGCCCTTGCCATAGGCCCAAGTCTGATCGCTCCCCCACGGCAAACATGGCCCAACTTATGGCAAAGCCAATGACCGTCACCATGGCCCAGCCGACCGCAAAGCCAAAGCGAGAAGATTTGAGGGGGATAGAAACCATGGCAAGAATTGCTGTGGAGAGGGCTTTGTTGTCAGCGCGGCTAGCTAACCACTTGGGGGGTATAGGGTTTGAAACAATCGCCGCCGCTGATAGGGAGATTCTGGAGCTAAATACCCCAGCAGACTTTCCCAATAGAAAAAGGCGATACCGTTCAAACCGTTTTGCCTAACGACATCCACCTGGGCTTCTAGCTGAGCGATCGTCACCGGCTTACTTACAATCCCGCTCAGTAGGCCAATGGCCACGGGAATCCGTTGACGTGCCGCTTGTATCGCGGGGCGGTCAAGTTCGACCTGCAGTTGATCAATATCCTGCCGATACACCTGCACAACCAGCTCATCAACCCAGCCCTGGGCCACCCAGGTTTGCCAATCTTGCAGATAGCGACTGTAGGCAAAGTCCTGGGGATTCGGCGAAATCGAAATCACGCAGTTGGGCTTGACTGCTTTCACGGCCCCGGCCAGTTTCCCCATAAACAGGCTGATCTGATCGGCTCGCCAGCGCACCCACTCAGGGTTCGCTGGATCCGTTGGCGGAGACTGCCCCTGGTGGGCGTCCTGATATTGCTGCACCGTGATTGGGTCATAGCCAAGGGCGATCGGCAAGCCAAAATGGTCATCGAGCTGGATGCCATCCACGTCGTAATCGGTGACCACCTCAACCACCATCTGCAGAATGAAATTTTGCACTTCCGGGTGAAAGGGGTTGAGCCAGAAATTTTGCTCTGTGCCGGCCTCAGCAGCGGCTTCGCTCTGCACCTTGCCTGAAATACGACCCGGACTGCCCTCGCGATCCAAGCTGAGCCAATCTGGATGGACTCGCACCAGTTCAGAACCGGGCGGCACCATGAACCCGTACTCAAACCAGGGCAGCACCCTTAGCTGACGATGGTGCCCCATGGAAACCAGGGCTCGGAGCATATCCGTGCCGGGGTGCAGCGCTGAGAAGATTGGCGCTTGAGAATGACCTGTTAAACGCTTGACCGTGGCACTGGGATAAAACGTATGGCCCCCATTCCAAGCCACCGGATAAAGGGTGTTGAAGTGGAGGGCAGCCAGGGTATCGAGGGCGCGACGCACCCCCCAAGGGGCAAACAGCACGCCACTGCCAACATTAGTGAGCCACACCCCCCGGATTTCTGTGGGGTTGGCTGGGGCTGGAGACTCGGCTTGCGCAAGCGAGGGGACACCCCAACCCATCAGGCTCACGAGTCCCACCCAGATCAGGAGTTGTTTCAGCCAGTGCCAATGATGAAACATCATAAAAGCCACAAATTGCTTGTTATGAGGCTTCTATCTATCGGGACCAGATTTCGGGAAGCGCGAAACTTTTGGGGCGATTATTAGGCAGCAAGGGGTATTTCACCCTTGTCTAGCACCTCTCGATAGAAGTCTTGGAGCTGGCGGGTTGCGGCATTCCAACCCCACCGTTCTGCTTCGGCGCGGGCTTTGATGCGTAAAGTTTCCCGCTCTGCCCCCATATCAAAGATACGCTGGGTTGCGACAGTCGCCCCTTGGTCATCTTTGGGGGCATATAGGTAGCCATTTTCCCCATCGGTGACGCTATCGGGAATGCCACCAGAGTTGGCTGCGACCACCGGACAGCCTGCCGCCATCGCTACGAGCAATACCAGACCCAGGGTTTCAGTACGAGAGGGGAAGACAAAGACATCCGCCGAAGCATAAGCAGACCCCAGTTCCTCCCCTTCCATGTACCCAGCAAAGTAGGTGTTGGTGCCCGCAAAATGCTGTTCTAATTCTTCCTGATAAGGGCCGCCACCCACCAGGGCTAACCGCGCTCCAGGGATGGATTCTAGAACGGGCTTGATGCGATCGATTTCTTTTTCAGCCGAAAGGCGGCCAATATAGAGCAGCAGCGGTGCATCGGGGTGGCCTTGGGTGAGGCGATCGCGCATCTCTCGACTCGCCAATTCGGGCCGGAACAGCTCGGTATCCACCCCCCGCTGCCAGACGGCAACCCGCTCGATGCCGTGGCCGCTGAGTTCTCCTTCCATGGCGGTTGAGGTGCAGAGGTTGAGGCGAGCCTGGTTGTGAACCGCCTTTAGCAATTCCCACATCACCCCTTCTAAAACGCCCAAACCGTAGTGCTCTAGGTACTTGGGCAAATGGGTGTGATACGACGCCAGCAAGGGAATATCGAGGGTCTTGGAATAAAACACCCCAGCCAACCCCAACACCGCTGGATTGACCACATGGATTAAATCGGGGTTGAACTTTTCTAGGGCATCGCCAATGGAGGGACGGGGCAATGCCAACTTCAGCTCTGGATAGAGGGGAAAGGCCATACCCGAAACCCCGTGAATCGTTGCCCCCTTATATTCTCGCAGGCCCCCGTCGGGGGAAAACACCATCACCTCATCCCCCATGCGCTGCAGATGCTCTACCGTGTGCTTGAGCCGGGTAACGATGCCATCCACCTTAGGCAAAAAGGTTTCTGTAAAAAGCGCAATACGCATGGGGCTAGGGGGCTAAACAAGCCGTAAAGGAACAATCAGGGACGCGCAAAAAATCACGCAAAACAAAGGGGCTAGCAAAGGAGGAATGGTTTTGAGCCATCCACTATCGCTAACCCCCATGCATATCCAAACACCCTAAAGTGGGGTCACCTTATCGACGCCACTTCACTTTGGGTAGAATCTGGTCTTTATCAGCGCGAACCTTGTACTTAACGGCAAAGTTCAGCAGCGAATCTAATAAGGAGTCAGACAAGAGGTGGGGCTCTAAACCTAGCTCTAGCAGGTTAGTGTTCTTGGCGTTGAAGTAATGCTCTTCTAGCTCGACCCGAGGATTTTCAAGATGCTGGATATCCACATCTAAGCCCAGGGTGTTACCGGCTTTCTTCACCATCATTGCCAGGTCGCCAACGCTGAACATTTCGGTGAACTGATTAAAGACCCGAAACTCGCCTTCCTTAGCAGGGTTGGCGATCGCGATTTCCACACAGCGAACGGTATCGCGAATATCGAGGAAAGCACGGGTTTGACTGCCCTTACCGTAGACGGTGAGCGGGTGATCCACTGCGGCTTGAATACAGAAGCGGTTGAGGGCGGTGCCAAACACCCCGTCGTAGTCGAGGCGGTTGATCAGCAGCTCATCCATGCCGGTCTCTTCGGTCAGGACCCCGTACACCACCCCCTGGTTAAGGTCAGTGGCGCGCAGACCCCAAATCTTGCAGGCAAAGTGAATGTTGTGGGTGTCGTGCACCTTTGAAAGGTGGTAGAAAGACCCTGGCTGTTTGGGATAGGGCAGGGTGTCTTTGCGACCATTGTGCTCAATGGTGATGTAGCCTTCCTCAATATCGATATTGGGGGTGCCGTACTCGCCCATGGTGCCGAGCTTGACCAGATGGCATTCGGGGAAGTGATCCCGCAGGGCATAGAGCAGGTTGAGGTTGCCAATCACATTATTGGATTGGGTCAGGACCGCGTGCTCGCGATCGATCATCGAGAAGGGAGCGGAGCGCTGCTCACCGAAGTGGACGACTGCATCGGGCTTGAACTGCAGCAAGGCTTTCTCTAGGTAGGGATAATCATTCAGATCACCCACGAAGAGATCAATTTTTTTGCCGGTGAGATCGGTCCACCGCTGCAGGCGGGTCTTAATCGGGGCGATTGGGGTGAGGGTATCGGTGCAGAGTTGAGCATCCCAATGACGGCGCACTAGGCTGTCAAAAATGCCGACCTCGTACCCTTTATTAGAGAGGTAAAGTGCCGTTGCCCAACCGCAATATCCGTCGCCGCCAATGACTAAGACTCTCATGTCAATACAATCAAACACTTTGCTGATACTCGCTCAATGTATCAGGTTAGCGGCCCCCGTAGGCCATCTCCAAAGACTGATCAGATAGAAATACGCTTTGCAGATCGATTAGTAGGGGCTAAGGTATCAGCGCCTAAACGGCTGCTGATTGATGTGCATATCTATTGAGCGTTGTTTTAGCACCACAAACGGTTGACATTGAGTACAAATCCAGGCAAAACGCCTTCACCCTGTAGCTCAGTGGGATTCTCTAAGACTTGAGGTTCCTGACCGAAACGATATAGGACAACCTGCCGACTCTGCGGATCGATCAGCCACCCCAGTTGAGTGCCATTGGCTTGATATTCCTGCATTTTGATTTGTAATTGTGGGCGCGAGTCAGAACTAGAGCGCAGCTCAATGACAAAATCTGGGCAAAGGGGAACAAAGCTTTTGCGTTGAATTGGGGTGAGGGTATTCCAGCGAGCAGCGCGAATCCAAGCAGCATCTGGGGAGCGGATCGCACCATTAGGGAGCTGAAAACCCGTCGAAGAGTCAAAGGGAATCCCGTTTCCCCCTTGCTCTTCAACCCACTTAACCAAAAAGTAAGCAATTTTAATGTTGCGATACCCAGACTCGCCACCTGTTGGTGGATTCACAATGAGTTCTCCTGTAGCGGTGCACTCAAGTTTTAAATGGCGATTGGCGATCGCTAAGGCTTTAAACTGCTCGGGGTCAACCTTAAGAGCGATTTCTGTCGGCACCTTGAGAGATAAAGGATCAAATTGCGTTAGAGATGACATCGAGCTAATCACTCCCTCAGTATTTAGCGATCAACATGTAGCGATCAACCGTGCGGACATTAGCTGCTGTCGGGCCGTAATCCTTGTCCTTAACCTAAGCTTAGCCCTTGTTACTTGACCAAGATTGATTGAAATCATCCTGCTCCATGATTAAGACAGGATCAATCGAAACACCCACAGTTGAGTAGTTTGCGCCTCAGAGAAGTTGTCGTCACTAAGCAGCCAGAGGGTCTGGGAGCCATCAGGCAGTTGGGGTCCCAGGGTCATGGCCTCCAGGTTATCGACGGCGGGCTCTAGGGTGGCAAAGTCAAGGGCCAGCTGCTTTCGGATTGGGCTAATGCTGTCTAGGGCGGGCACAAGACGGGCAATGCCGCTGGTGTCTGTAGCACCGCCAGTGGCCAATTGAAATAGCTTGACGCTGAAGCCTCCGGCTCCAAAGGCCCGCTCTAGGGCGAGAAAATGACCGCCCTGATCGAGAGACACCAATTCGGAGAGACCATTGACGACCGCGCCGAAGGGTTCCAGCGCTAGGGGATAGGCATGCTCAGAAAGCAGCGCCGATTGTTCGGGGTTAATTAAATAGTGGAGCCAGCGACTGGTGAGGGGCTGAGCCGGGTCTTCGTCAAAGTCTTGGGCAAGGGCCGATTCGGTGGCGGTAAAGAGTCGAAAGGGTTCTAATTCGCCAAAGGCTGAAATCGGGTTCAGCGTTAAGGCTTCAAAACCGAGGTTATTGCGAATGCCGGTAGGATCCTCAATATCTGAAACGGGAAGATAGCGATCGGGCAGGCGAAATTGGGTCAACAACTGCCCCGTGGCCAGATCATACTCGTTGAGCTGGGGCGGGCTGTCGGCCACCCCTTCACTGGTGATAAAGAGCGATCGCCTAGGCGACAGCGCCATACCTTCGGGGTCCAGTTGATCCGCCCCGTACGCCTCGCCGGTTTCATCCCTCAGCAGGGTGACTCCATCAATAGCAATTGGAGCCAGTTGAGCCGTATCAGGCGTCACGCCTAGGGACAGGGTGTAAAACCGAGGCGGAGCCAGATTGCCGCGATCATCAGAGAGGGCATAGAACCGGTTGGTTTGAGGATCGTACGTTAGGGCTGAGAGGCCCCCGACGGTCGTGCCGTCAACAGTTTGAGTAGGCAGGGTGGTGACATCCAGCAGATCTAAGGAGAGATCTAAAAACAGGCGATCTTCAGCACTGACCTGGGGTAGGGCGCAACTGGTCGTGAGCACCCATAGCAGGATCGCGATCAGCCATCCCCGCAAAACTTTCCCCTGAAAGAACTGACCCGCTGTCACTAGGACGCTGGGGGGTTGGGATGTGGCATCAGTCCTGATCAGTTCAGGGATTTCAGAAGACCCATTGAAGTTCATGATCTCTAAGTCGAGCGCGTCAATATAAAACTCACTGTCGCCACAGTAAACAGCACGGCCCAAATAATCCACTCGGTCTTAGAGACCTTTTTTAGGCTAAACATCGGTTCCTTCTTCTTGCTTTCCGACTTTGAGGGAGCCTTTGCCTTCTTGCCATAGTTTGGGTCTGTTTCCTGACGCCGCTTCGCCTCACCCATATTGTTACCCCGTATCTGTAATTTCTCCTTGTAAAAGATGTTGCGCCAAAACACAACGCCTCTGCAGGGTAAGGACGGTTGCAAATCCTCGGTATAACTGTCTCTGCGTAAATTCAGGGTGCTGGCAACTTTTGCAAAGCGGCTCATCTTCATGGGTCGGAACGATAGCCAGGAAAACCCCAGCACCCATCTGTATTCAAGGGCACTGATTCTAAGGCAACGCGGCCCTTCCCCTCAACGAGCGCCGCCAACCCACCCTTTACCCATGATGAACCTGCTTCCCAACCAGCGCTTCGCAATTCAAACGACGCATCCGCTCACTCAAGTCATTGCAGCCCTAGAAAAGCACATCGAAGCCCCCCGTCGACGTTGGGGCCTTTCCGACCATCGTGCTCCCTATGCCGGCATCCTGACTGTTTCTGGCTTTGAGATTCGTCGTATTATTCACTACCGCAACTCCTTTCTGCCCCAGATCAAAGGGCGTTTTGAGTCTGGCCCCTTAGGCACCACGGTCCATGTCTCCATGGGCTTGCACCCTCTGGTGCTGATCTTTTTGCTGATGTGGTCTACCCCCTGGCTCAGCTTTGGGATTCCCATCCTTCTGTTTGGGGTGCTGCCGGGAAACGCCCCGATTGAGATGGGTTTGATGCCACTGGTGCCGATCTCGATTCTGACCGTCGTCTGGTTCACCTTTCGGCACGAATCCAACCGCAGTCGGCAGGACTTGACCGCCATCATTCAAGGGCAAACGGCAATAGATCGCCCGCAGCCGCCCCAGCGCCGCCTAAAAAGGCAATGGCTCAAGAGCGTGGTTTTGACTGTGGTTGTGATTAATCTGATTGGATTCTTTCACTTTGCGGGCGGCGTTCATGAAGGCTCCCGCTCGGCCCATGTTGCTACCCCATGCGCTGAATCGAACCCTTCGCCTTACTGTGGCTTCGAGCTGGTGCAGACCCTCACCGGCCACCCCGAAGCGGCCCACATTGCGCTCAGTGCCGATGGCACCACCCTGATCAGTGGCGGCCAAGATAAGGCGATCAAAGTTTGGGATGTGCAAACCGGAGTGCTGAAGCGCACGTTGCAAAGTGATTCGGGGGTCGTGACGGCCCTGGCGATTTCTGTCGATAACACCATGGTTTTGAGTGGTCATGGCGATCGCATGCTCCGCCTTTGGGACCTCACCACGGATCAGCCCCCCACGATACTGCAGGGACACACCAGCCAGAACGTCGCGCCCGTCGCGATCTCGACCGATGGCAGCACTCTAATCAGCGGCGGCTATCGGGAGCTAAACCAATGGGACCGCAATACCGGCAGTCTACAAACCATCTGGCCAGAGGACGCCGCAGAGATTCAAGTTGGCCCTGTCACCATCCAAGGCAGTTCCCCTGCCTTGCGCATCTTTGACCTCAGTGCCGATGGCACCACAGTTCTGGTGGAGCAAGGCAGCAAACTACTGATTTGGGATTTAACCACGGGGCAAAAGACAGCGCTGCCCCATCAGTGGTTCACCCACGTGAATGGCGCTCGGCTCAGCCCCGACGGTCAGACTGTGATCACCACCTCCTACACCCAGCCCAAAAGCTATTTGCAAATTTGGGATGTGAAAACCGGTGAGCTGCGGGCTAAGATTTTGCTCTCAAGCAATCGAGAAAGCTGGAGCGGAGATCGCCTCGTCCTCACCAATGACCGAGCCATCGTCAGTACCCCTACTGGCCTCAGATTCTGGAACCTGCAAACCGGTGAACTGGATGCCACGCTGGGCGATCGCGGCTTACAATCTGTGGTCGTCAGCCCTGACGGTCAGCAGTTGGCAGGCTTGAAGGGAGACTTCGACAGCGCCCAGATTCAGATTTGGCAGCGATAGGTGCGATCGCGCTTAGGGATAAATAGGCTTAGCCATCGTGTTGCACGATACACTTTGGTTACGGGCCTCCCCGAAGCCCCCTCATTGATGGGAGCCCTACCGCTCACGTCAAACTCAACCCTCTATCGGATCAAGTTCTGTGGCATTTTCCTCTTCCCTTTCCACCACTGGCTGGAAGCATGAATTCATCCAGACCAATCAAGTGCGCCTGCACTATGTCACCCAAGGGGAAGGAGAACTGGTCGTCTTATTGCATAGCTTTTTTGAATTTTGGTATTCCTGGCGTCACCAAATTCCGGCATTGGCGCGGCATTACAAAGTGGTCGTCCCAGATTTGCGGGGTTATAACGACTCCGATAAGCCAATGCGAGGCCATGACCTCAACACCCTCGGCAAAGACATTGTGGGTTTGATTGAGGGATTGGGGTATCGCAAAGCCCATATTGTCGGCCATGGCTGGGGGGGTACCCTGGCCTGGCATCTGGCCCAGACCTGCCCCCAAATCTTGAAGCGGTTGGTGGTCCTGAGCGGTGTCCATCCCCAGCAATGGCGGCAGGCACTCTTGGCAAATGTGGGCGCGTTGCGACGCACCTGGCCCCTTTTAGCGGCGCAAATCCCGTTGGGGCCAGACTGGTTACTGCAACCCCTATTACCAGGGCTGATTGCCAACTGGTTTCGCACCGAGGCCGTGCGCAAGACGGCCTTTACCCACCAAGATGCGCAACTGTATACCGCTGCCTTGCAAAAACCAGGCGTGATTGCAGCCGCAATTCAGCAGTATCGTCAGGCATTTACCTGGCCAAACTGGTTCCAAGGAAACCCAAAACATCGCCCCATTTCAGTCCCAACCCTAATGCTTTGGGGGCAAGATGATACGGTGATGAGTCAGCACCTCAATCACGGTATCGAAGAACAGATGACAACACCCTTGCAAATTCAAACAGTGCCCCAGTGCGGTCACTGGATTCAGCAAGAGGTTCCGGATACGGTCAATCGGGCCATTCTGAACTTTCTATAAACTGACGCCATGGGAAACCTAAGGGAATTGGGTAGACTAAATTGGGTGCGGATAGCTCGGTCATGTGTAGGCCACTAACAGTAGCCAAGGTATTTCTTGGCATATGAAATGTTTTGGCTGACGTTGGGTTGGACCCAGGACAGTCTCTGTATTTTGTTTGATGTGAGGGCTCGTTAATTAGGTCAGCAAATGACCTGAATGGTTGTCTTCGTATCTGGTAAATGGTGTAAAGCCATGGGTAATTATGCTTGACCCAAAGACGCTACGACAGTTTGCCCGCGATCAGCTAAATGCCCCCAATGAGGGTATTCAGCACAGCTTGAACCTGTTTCAGCGGTTTAAGCGTCTCTATGAGAAAAATCCGTCACTGCTGAATGAAATTTTGGCATTGGAGGAAGCTGAGGGACAGGCTCGATTAAGACCGGGCAATTTTTTCTATGTTTTAGGTCTGGTCACAAATCACCAAGCCTTGCTGGTTACCAATCTAATGAAGGGGCGATCGCAGATCTTCTTGGGGGCACAAATGGGCGATCGCCGTATTTGGACGATTGGTCGAGATATGAATCAATCTGCCTTAGTCGTCAGAGATGACCGTCTCTCCCGCTGCCATGGGGCCATTTGCTACGACAGCACCAACGGCTTCATTCTTTACGACAACAACAGCACCAATGGAGCCTATGTAAACGGGGTTCGCATCCGCCGCAGCTATATGCTGCAAGATGGCGATCGCGTCCGCCTTGCCAGCCTCAAGTTTGGATTTTTCAGAAGCTCTGAATATCGACGCGCCAAATCCCCTTCTGCAGAACTGCTACAAAGTATCGAAGATGGTATTGCCCCACCCACCATCCCGATTGAAACCGATGGCGA
This sequence comes from Leptolyngbyaceae cyanobacterium, assembly GCA_050043365.1. Classification (GTDB taxonomy): domain Bacteria; phylum Cyanobacteriota; class Cyanobacteriia; order Phormidesmidales; family Phormidesmidaceae; genus PCC-6406. The sequence goes on along the minus strand of JBHJIP010000093.1, from coordinate 28,650 downwards.
CGCCAAGGCTGCTGAAGCAGATTGGTCCACAGCAGATAATACTGAGGAAACCCTTTATTTTTTGCAAAACCCCCGCCTGGACAAGACCAATAGCCTCAACAATTAGCCTGTGCTAACAATCTCTAACCGTTTTATAGGAACGGGCGTGACGCTTTCGCCCATTGAGGCTTCCTACGGTCATTGATGGCACACCCTAGCCTCTGAATCGATCCACTACAATAAGACCCACAATCGAGCCCGATCAGCAGGCGGCACATCGATAGCATGGTTAACTCCCTGCGATTATTCTCGTCGGACGTGTGGCAATCGCGCCTATCCCAGCGGATTGCTTTGTGGATTTTCCTAAGTATTGTCGCCATTGAGGCGATTATTTTGGTGCCTTCCGTGCTGCGGCGGGAGCGAGAGCTACTCACCTACATCAAGTCTCTCTCCACGGCCCAGGCCACAGGAGCCCTATCCACCCAAGATTTAGAACAGGCCCCTTCTGAAGAATTATTGACCCGTCTCAGCACGATTCAAGGGAATGAGGTGGTGTTGGGCGGAGCCCTTTACACCATTGAAGGGGAGTTGATCGGCACCTTTGGCGAAGCCCCTGAGCTGGCCTTAAGTGCCCTCAATCAGCGCCAAGAGCATTACAATCGCCGCACCCAACGCTACGATGCGGTTTGGAAAATGTCTCCCCTGGAAGGGCGCTATCAGCTGATCGTACGTCTTGACGCCACCTGGGTGGGCCGCGAGTTTTACGCCTTTATTGGGCGCAGTGCTGGCTTGGTGATGATTATCTCGGTGTTTGTCACCGGAGCCACCATGGTGGTGTTAGAGCGACTGGTAATTTCGCCCATCCTGGCCCTGCGGCGCGACTTGATGCGGGCAGGCGATACCATTCGTCAGCAAAAAGAAGCCCTCTCGCTGCCCTTTGAATCGCGGCTCCAAGAAACCCGTCAAGATGAGCTGGGAGATGTGGTTGTTACCTTTGAGGCAATGGTGGGGCAGGTCAGTGCGGCGATCGCGGAGCGAGAGCAAGCGGAGACCGAGCTGCGTTTTTCTGAAGAGAAGTTTTCCAAGACCTTTTACGATAGCCCTCACCCGATGCTGCTCAGCACCATTGAAGATGGCACCTTGCTAGAGGTGAATGACAGCTTCAGTCGATTTTACGGTGCCCCTTGCGAGCAGGTGGTGGGTCACACTGTTGTGGATTTAAATCTTTGGGTGCGGGCCAGCGATCGCGCCAAAATGCTGAACATGATGAACCAGTATGGGTTCGTGCGCGATCAAGAATATTGCTTCCAGACTAGCCAGGGTAAGACCCGGACCATGCTGTTTTCAGCAGAGACCCTGCAGATCAATGGTCGTCAATGTTTGCTCTCGGTAGTCAACGATATTACCGAGCGCAAAGCTGCCGAAAAGGCACTGCAAGAGAGTGAACAGCGGTTCCGCACCCTAGTGGAGCAAGCCACCGACGCCCTGTTTGTGGTGGATGGTAAGGGCAGATTTCTTGATGTGAACCAGCAGGCTTGCCTGACCCTGGGCTACAGTCGCGATGAGCTGCTGACCCTGACCGTAACCGATGTCCAAAAATCGGTTTCCCTAGAAGCCCTCGCCCAGGTCCGGGCTCAAGTAAACGGCTCCCCGATCACCCAAGAGGGCATCCACGCCCGTAAAGATGGCAGCACTTTTCCGGTAGAAGTGCGCATTGGTCGCATCGACATTCAAGGGCAACCGGTTTTGCTGGCCCTAGCCCGAGACATTACAGAACGCAAACAGGCCGAAAGTGCCCGCGCCCGTTTGGCCGAAATTGGTGAGCTGGCAGCAATGATTGTCCATGAGGTACGTAACCCCCTCACCACCATTTTGATGGGCCTCCATTCCTTTGCCAGCATGGATTTGCCCGAGCGAGCCCAAATGCGATTGACCTTTGCTCTGGATGAATCGGAACGACTGCAGCGTCTGCTCAATGAGATTCTGCTCTATGCTCGCGACCAGGCTCTGGACCTGACCCCGATCAAGCTCAATCAATGTCTCAAGGATTTGGTAGAAGGGTTTAAGGCACAGCCGATGGCGACAGAGCGGCACATTCAGAGCGTGGGCTTAGACACTCCCGTTACCATCGCCGGAGACCTAGACAAACTTAAGCAGGTGTTTATCAATCTGCTCAGCAACGCCTGCGAAGCGGTGCCAGAAGGGGAGACCGTGACCTGTTCCCTAGATCGCTCTAGCACCAATCAAATCGCGATCAAAGTCCATAACGGCGGTGCCCCCATTCCTCCAGACGTACTGCCAAAATTGATGCAGCCCTTTTTTACCACCAAGTCCACGGGCAACGGACTGGGGTTGGCTATCACCCGCCGCATTGTTGAGGCCCACCAGGGCACGCTGCAGATTGAGTCTTCGGCAGAGACCGGGACTCTGGTGACGGTCTCGTTACCGGCGATCGCCATCAAGACCTAGCCGAATTTAGCTCACCGTTAACTGCCCAGGGTTTTCCAGCACTGCATCGGCCCCCGAAATTGCCCCACTGCCCCCCCAAGTGACGCTGATAAATCCGGCATAACGGGTCGCCAATTGCTGATCGAGCTGAGCATCGCCAATGACGAGGGGTTGGGCGGCAGTAACCCCCAATTTTTCACAGGTCTGGCGCAGTAGGGCCGAGTCGGGTTTTGCCCAAGTACCATCGCTGCCTAACCCCAGTTGAAACCAGGGATTAAGGTCGTAGCAATCGATGAAATCTTGCACATGATCGGTGGTATCACCAGAGACAAGTGCTAGCTTCAAGCCTGCTTGGGCAAGGCGCTGACAAAGGGTAAATGTACCGTCGAGGGGCGGCGTTTTCAGGGCTTTGCGAGGGGTGGCTTGGTCGGCAGCGGCAAAGGCTTGCTTAACCCAGGTGAGGGCATCGCCCCAAGGGTGGCCTTGGGCGGCCACGTAGGCGGCAGCGGCGACTTCGTTATCGGGGCGGGTGCCGACGGCCATTAACCCAGCCGGATCGAGGCGATCGCCCACCAGTCCAAAGGCTTTGAGCAGCTCGGCTTGGATGCCGGGGCAGCGGGCCTCGACTTGCTGCACGCGGCTGTGGGTGAGGTGTAGCAAAAAGGGCAGGGAATCGGCCAGGGTGCCGTCTTTATCGAACACGATCGCGGCAATGTTGTTAAAGGCGCGATCGCCCGCCTGCACAGTCACCAATGCCTTACTCCGAATCAATTAGCTTCGATTTTACCGTTCCAACACTGGTCTTTGGTTAGGCCAACCCTGACAAGGTCTGGGCAATGTCTGCACACACAATTTTGGAATTCATGATCAGAGTATGCAGCGCAGGTACTTGGATCACTTCTGCCTCTGATTGGCCGCTCGCCTCTGCCAAAGAAAGAATGCCGTCATTAACCTGATTACCGAAAGGAAGCCACGGGGCTCTTAGCCCTGCTGTCCCGGCATAGATTTTGAGGTTGGTCGGCAAGAGCAGTTGCGCCATAAGGTCCTCTTGAGCGAGGCGTTGGCCCATTTCGCCGTTGATCACTTGGTAAGGCCAGAAACTGGAAAAGAATTGGGCTGCTTTGCAAGCCACCATCGGAGGTGCCAGAAAGAGACAGGCTGATGGTTGACTGGTGAGTTGTGGTAATGCCTGGCGAATGAGCACAGTACCCAGGGAATGGCCGATACAGGCGTACTGGGTTGAATGGACATGGCGGTGAATGAAGTCAACCAGTCTGTTGGTGGCCTGCTGCAGAGATTCTAGGGTGGCGGAATAGGCGAACAGGTGGGAATGGTGGCCGATGCGACTGAGGCGATTACTGAGGGGCAGCATGGAAAATGGGGTTCGACCCATGCCGTGAATAAGGAAGAGTAATATTCATGGTATTTTACCTGCCTATATAAAAGCTGCTACGTTAATCCTGGAAAAACAGTTTCAATGACATTTCTCCATCAGTATTGGCAACTTGAAATAGTGCACGACTCTACAAGCTGTGCAAGTTCATAAACTTTTTGAAGCTTTACACTAGAATCGACGCAGCTGATTACTTTCTGAGTGAACGTGAAAGATGACACCTGAGCTAATAAGTGCCATTGGGGCTCTGTGGCCTCTCGCTTTAATCATTGCCACAGCGATAATTCTCCTAGCATACAAAAAAAGCATTGAAAATCTTTTTGACAGAGCCTTAAAGCTAACCATTAAACGTGGAGAGTCGCAGCTTGATGTTGAAATGAGGGAAGAAAAACTACAAGAACAACTGAATAGCTCACAAGAATACAGGCCAACCCTGGAATATAAAGACAAGAGCAAAGAGGCTGGCGGCTCTGAAAACTCTGGCAGTATCGGAACTGTAAAAGATCCAGAAAACCCAGAAGATAATTTTTGGAAAAAGGTGTCAGACGAACTGGAATCAGGAAGCCTTGAGAAGGCAGAGGAATTATTAGAGAAAAAACTGATTCAATCAGAAGATAAAACAACAGATAAAGCAATATTTTTGATGCAGAAATACTTTCATGGATACAAAGGCGTTCTTACTGAGTTGTCAATGCTAGCAAAAACGGAGAAATCATCTCTGGCGTCCTACTTTTTGGCAGAACTTTATGAGTCAGCGGGAAATTTCAAGGAATCTATAGAGGCATATAAGGAGTCAATTCGGCTATCTGAGTCTGATGAAGTTTCATCCTCTAGAACAGTTGATTGCTCAAAAGCATTACTCAAAAGTGGCAACAAGAGTGAAAGCATAAAAATACTTTCAGATTTTATAGATACAGATTGTAGCGCAGAGTGCAAATTCAATCTATATGTAGGATTAGCATTTATATATGGGGAGGAAAACAATAGTTTAATGAGAAGCTTGTGCTTAGATAAAGCACTTGAATATCAGCCTAATGATTCAAGAACAAGCTTCCAAGCAGCTTATTCTTGTGACCAAAAGCAATTGAAATCTATAGCCCTAATTCACTATTTAAATTCTGTAGATTTTGATGATTATTCATTCTCGTGGAACAATATGGGAGTCTTATATGGTGAAATTGATGCGCCGAATCTTGCTGTAAATTCCTTCAAGAAAGCATATGATTTAGACAATACACTGGCAGCGTCTAATTTGGCTCGAAGATATATCGATTCTGGCTTTTTTGATGAAGCCAAGGAGATTCTGGAAAAGGTCAAGCAAAAAGGAGAGGTTCACAAAAATGTTTACTCAGCTAGTTCTAGAATTATCTCTGAAAGAGAAGAAGAGGCTGTCAAGAAAGATAAGTTTCTCAAGGCGGGAAGGAAGCAACAGTCCTTCTTTAGGAAGTATATCGAATCTTATTTCTCTGCAGAGACCTCGTTGGCGTCAAAGCTATCTGGAGCTTGGAGGCTGAAATGGAAAAACACTCAAAGACAGATAGAAATCAAAGTAGATGGCGAAAAGATCATGGCAGAATGGCAAGCTCATAATAAGGATTATGAGTTTTCAGGAAATATTTCAGGGAATACATTTCAGATGAACTTGAAATCAGTCATAAGTGAAGATGACCCCTCATACAAATACAATAAGAGTCCTGAGGTGAAGCGATTCTTCGCTTACCTTGATAAAGGTGGAAATTCAATTCATCTCATGCAAAAAGTTGAGTCGTTGGGCAGAGATGTTGCGGAACCAGAATTTCTGCACTTGATTAGAAGGCTTGATGGCTAAAATTTCTAATCATGAAGAAGTTTTCAGTGGAATGTTCTGCTAGCTACAGCGCTTGACAGCGTTCTAGTCGCAACATCAACGCATCAAATAAATGAGCATTTCCAAACGCGGCCCCGCGCCCGGTGCCAATACCCCCCATTTGCCAAGATCGATACCACGGCAAATGCCAAAACCACAGCGCCGGTAAATGCCCCTTGGGTGCCGTCAGGCTGAAGTTCAAAAAGTCGTAGAACTTGAAAAAACCAAATGGGCGATACTTCGCCATCGTCCATTCCACCTGACGGCTAAAGGCAAACGCCTCCTTGCTGCAAGACGCCCGGTAGACCTGCTGCTGAGCCGAAAACCCAAAATGGCCATTGCTATAGCGTAGCCAGCGCTGATCAATTTGGTTCAGCACATCGCAAGGTAAACGGGCGATCGCCCCCTCATCCAGCCAGCCTTGAGCTGTACGATCCGTAGCCGCCACCATCAGAGATAACGTCACCTGATCTGCCGCCTGCCATTCCTCCTGGCTGAGCAGTAGGTCTAGATCTTGATAGCTCCATTGCACCGCCTCAGTTTGCATGGGTTCACCCGATTGATGTCAAAAAATGCTGTAGCCTAACCAGCCAGAGGAGCAGGTGGGGGCGGAGCGAGATCCGGCATGCACTTCTCTAGGTGCATGAATAGGGCATCCACCAAGCTTTCAGACACCATATAGTTGCCCTCTAGGGCATCACATCCCCAACGCCAAGTGGGGAGATGGCCGTGGGGGGCATCTGCATCAAACTGCAGGTCACGATAGGCTTTACGGCGGGTCAATACATTCACATTGGCAATGCCGATGCCCTGCTGCCAGTCCACCGCCTCTAAAAATTCATCAGCCCGCCGCTGGGTCTGGCAATAGATCAGGTATTGGGCCTTAAACCCAAATCGCCCTTGGCTATAGCGACTCCACAAAGCATCTAAGGTATTCAGATCCAGGCAGGGCAGCTTCATGATCGCTTCCGGCTCAAGGGGATTGAGATCTTGACTCAGGGCGGTCAAGATCAGGCGCTCGGTTTCTTGATCGGCCATTTCCCAATAGCCAGACCAGAGCAGTTGGCGCAGGCGGCTGTAGTCGATGCCCTGAGCTGAGACAATCGGACCGTAGCGTTCGGCAGTGAGGGTCTGCTCCATCGCTTGAATCGGGTCGGGGGCCAGCTCCCAAAGTTGGCGGGCCATTTCGAGGCGACCCCGGTCAAACTCGCTGGGGTAGAGGCTGTGGGCGATCGCCTCACTAAATTCCTGACGATAGCGATCGGTATAGTCGGGCGGCGGGGGCAGCGGCTCTGGAGGATGCATTTCTGCGGTGGGGGGTAGTTCCGGAGCACCTTCCGAAGCACCTTCTGGCTCTAAGACTTGGGTGGGCTCGGGGAGCTGCAGCTCAGTGGTTTCAGCGACAAGCTGGGTGATACGTTCTTGCCCAATCGAGGAAACATCGGCTTGGGTGAGCCCGAGGCTTTGGTAGAGGGTCCTCAGCTCCGCCCAGGTGGCCTCACTGAGGGGCTGGCCCCGATCCAGCTCGGCAGTCAGCACCTGTTGATATTTTTGCAGCTTGGCCTGACGGCCCATATAGGGGCCTAAGGCGCGATTGATCATATAGTCAGCTTCTTCCTTGGGCAGATTGAGCCGATAGCGCAGCAGTTCTAGGTTGGCCTGCTCTGCGGGAGAATGTTCACCGCCTTGGAGAGCGTAGGCTTCGGCCCGAGCTTGAAAGACCTGGCGGGCGGGCAGCAGCGCATCAATGGCATTGGGAAGCACCAGCAAGTCTTCGGCATTGTGGGTTTGCAGTTGCAGGCGCACCATTCGCAGCGCTATTTGCAGCCGCGCTTCGAGGGAATCTTCTAGCAGGCGATCGTATAGAAAGCGCAGGCACACTCGAATCTGTTCGGGTGCTGTGATCGCCACTTGCAAACCAATGCGATGGGTGGCTTCAGCGGTCTCCCGTAGGTAGGTGATCTGCGACACCGGAAATAGGCCATCCTCTTGGAGGCGATCGCCCAGCCTCAGGGTTTCATAGTCACGGTCAGAGGCTGTGAGCTGAGGGTCTACCCACTGCACCATCACCTTGGCCAGGGTATCTGCCCCCATTGCTTGAGGATATGCCTGCGTCATGGCCTTAACTCACCCTAGAGTCCTGCTTGCGACCTAAGGATACAACCAGACAACCAGTCGCGATTCAGAAATCTGTCAACAACCCTTCAACTCAAGAAAACCGGTCTAAATCGTCACTGGGAGCTACCATATCCACACTTGCTAATAAATCTGTTCCATTCCCTTCGACCGACGCCCGTTTCTTGATGATCAACGCCCATCGATACCGGACCCTAATGCTGAAGCGCCGACGGCGACAGCGGCGGCTCAATCTTTCACTCGTGATGACCGTGGGGTTGATCTTAGTGGCGCTGTTTTTAGAAGCCTTTCAAACGGCAGGCGGCTATTTGGCCCAACCGGAACCGGCAATCACCACCACCATGGGCCAATCTGAAGCCACCAGCCAAACTGCTGCTGGGCTGCAAATCATGCAGGCCGCTAATGGTCGCCCCAAACTGTCGTTTTTGCCCACCGCCGAGGAGGTTTGGGAATGCGAAGTGGTGGTCGTGGGGGGATCTTTGGGGGGTATCGCCGCCGCCTCCCACGCTATGGCCACTGGGGCCAAAACCTGCCTGATCGAAGCCAGTCCTTGGCTAGGGGGGCAAATCAGCTCCCAAGGGGTTTCCGCCCTGGATGAGTCTCCCTACTTGCGGGGGACCGATAAAACCTCCACCAGTTGGCAAGACTTCAAACGCTTTCTCGCAGATCAGTCGGTTTCACTCCCGGATTGGACTGGCATCCCCTCCCCCCAACTGGCTTATCAAGTCAGTAACTGCTGGGTCGGCGCTTTGTGCTTCTACCCCACTGCCGGGGCACAGGGGTCAGAACAGTGGTTGACGAATATCGCTGCGTCCGCACCGGGCAGTCGCTGGGCTACGGCCACTGCCTTTAAAGGGGCGACCTTTGATGCCCCAGGACGTAATATCACCTCCATTTACGCCGTGAAACGACAGCCCAAGGACCCCAACTATGTCCCCCAGGGGCGGCTGTCCGACGAGCTGTTTTCCTGGTATGCCTGGTCCGACGATGCCACCTTTGAGAAAATTCCGATTCGGCTCCAGGCCCCGCCCAATCAACGGCTAATCGTGATCGATGCCACCGATACCGGTGAGCTGGTGGGCTGGGCCAATGTCCCCCATCGACTCGGCTCTGATGCCCAATCCACCCTGGGGGAATACAATGCCCCCCGTCGCGCCAACCCCGCCTGCACCCAGGCGTTCACCTTTCCCTTTGTGATGGCGATTTGGGATGACCAGGGGGCCAGTGCCGAGGTGATCAATGGCTTAGAAACCGGGATCTCTCGGGCGGAGCATCACCTCACCTTTGGCATGGAAGGGTTCAACATGTTCCATGGCCGTAGTCTCTTTAACTATCGCCGCATTGTCAGTTGGGCCTTAGAGCCCCCCATCGACAGCCCGTCTAACTACGGGGAGATGACCCTGGTGAACTGGAATTTGGGTAACGATTGGAACATCATTGATGACCCATTGGTCCTCTCAGCAGAACAGATCGATGCTTCTGGGCAGCGACAAAACTGGATGGGGGGGCTATCGGTGACGGCGCTACGCCTTGGCGAGCAGCGATCGTTCGTCTTTGCGGAATGGCTGATGGCAACCCAGAGCCAGCCGGGATTTCCCCTGGCGATGTTGATGGGGGCCGAGCATCCCATGGGTACCGAATCAGGGCTGAGCATGACCCCTTACATTCGCGAAGGTCGCCGCATCATCGGTCGCCCTGCCTATGGTCAAGAAGCCTTTATGATTCGGGAAAATGATCTGCGCAGTGACCAGCCGGGGGGACGTAGTTTCAACGAAACCGCGATCGCCCTCACCCACTACGACATTGATATCCACGGCTGCCGTTATCGCAATGATCAGGAACCCTTTGAAGCCTCTGGGGCCGGGACCGACAGCTATTTTGTCACCCCCTTACAGATCCCCATAGAGAGCCTAATTCCTGTGGGCATCGATAACCTTTTAATTGGCGGCAAGTCCTTGGCCGTATCCCACATTGCCAATGCCATGACCCGCATTCACCAAGGGGAATGGGTGATCGGGGCGGCAGCGGGCTCGACTGCAGGGTGGTTGCTGCGCTACGGACACCCTGATGACCTCACCCCAGCTCAAATTGTGACCACGGGCCAAATGGGCGATCTGCAGAACTTTCTGGTGGACTCGGGGCTCAGGTTAGCCCGGTAAGCGAGGGTAGGAGCGCCTTGGAATGGGTGAGATTAGAAGCAACATTCCGTTGAACAGGTACAACGGTGCTCTCACAAAGCCTATTACCGATTCTCCAATCGGTTCAGTGTGTCAGTACACGAGTCGATAAGAACACACCCTACTTGCCCAAGTGGATACAGGCGGTTTCACCCAGCTTATCGATCCCAGGAACTAAGCTAGAACTAGCCCTGTCATTTGAACCCAGGAGGTACCCTAATGATCCCCCCTTCAAAGCACCCCTGGTCTCAAAGGCTATCCCGTTGCCTGAAACTTTGCACGGCGGGGATAGCGCTGTTCTCGATGGGCGCGACTTTCCCCGCCTACGAAGATCAGTCCGTTGAGGCTTTGCGGGCCGATCTGATCATTAACGTGCCGATCGTCATTCCCGGTCAGGTGATCATCGTGAACCCTGGCGCAACCGCTGAGTCACCGGTTGCGGTGCAGTTTGTCGCCCAGGGAGACGAGTGGGCCGTGATTAACCTGAATGGCCGCACGCTGTTTATTGCCGCTAATACCCGTCGCAACTACACCGTCAACCTCGATCCAGGGGCCTACTACTTAGAAATTACCGGTGCCAATCGCTTTGATGTGTGGGATTCAGGCTACCTGGATGTGGGCCGTAACGATGCCAATATTTTGGTGATTCGCTATTCCCAAGCAACCGGTGTGCAAGTTGCGGGTGATCCTTACGCTTGGATCTCAGATTTAGCAAGCCCCTAGTCGAGTCATGGATGCCAAGCGACAAAGGGCTACGCTGCGGCCCCAGCATGGTAAGAGCTGCGGACCAATGGCCCCGATCGCACATGGCTGAACCCCAGACTGCGAGCCAGATCACCCAGTTGGTCAAACTCTTCCGGCGTCCAATATTTTTGCACCGGTAAATGGGCCAAAGACGGACGCATATATTGACCAATGGTGATGCGATCGCAGTCCACCGCCCGTAAATCTTTGAGGGTGGCTTCAATTTCCGCCAGGGTTTCCCCATGGCCCACCATCAGCCCCGATTTGGTAGGGATTGCCGGGTTGTAGGCTTTCACCGTTGCTAAGACCGCCAGGGAGCGATCGTAGCGGCCCCCTCTACGCACCGGCCCCTGCAAGCGGGCCACCGTTTCCACATTGTGGTTGTAGCAAGCCGGTTCTGCCGCCGCCACCGTCGCCACCCGCTGCCGCTGCTGGGTGCTGGCGTCCTTCCCTCCCCAGAAATCAGGGGTGAGGACTTCGATGGCTACACCGGGGGTGCGATCGCGAATCGCCTGCATGGTGCTCACAAGCCCATCCGCGCCCTAATCGGGCAAATCATCCCGAGCCACTGCCGTCAGCACCACATACCGTAACCCCAGCAATGCCACCGACTCCGCCACCTTTTCGGGTTCTTGGGGGTCGAGGGGCATGGGCGCATGGCCCTTGTCCACCTGGCAAAATCCACAGGCGCGGGTGCAGGTCGGCCCCATCAACAAAAACGTAGCGGTGTGGTTGGCGTAGCACTCGCCGCGATTGGGGCAACGGCCCTCTTCGCAAATGGTGTGGATGCCCCGTTGTTTGACGATGCGCTGGACCGTTGACAGCTCACTGGCCTTGCCGATCGAGGGCCGCAGCCAGGGGGGCAGATTCAGTCGTTCATTGCGCTTCAGAGTATCCATATATAACGGGAGGTTGGGCAAAAGTCAGGACCGCTTACGGGTCAAGGTTTTGAGCTGATGCTGCAGCCGGTCCACATTTTGGGGGCGACCGCCATAGCGCCAGCCCATGTAGGCTTCGATAATCGTACTCACCTGGGCTGATTTAGCAAAATCAGGATTTTGTCCCAAGGCTTGGGCGTATTCCCAAGGGGTTTGGGTGGCGGCTTTGGGGAAGCCCTGTTGACTCAGCCAGGCCAGCAGATTTTGATAGAGTCGCTCCATGGGCGGGAGCTGCTGGAGCCACCGCTGCCGTCGCCAGGTTTTGCGCCCCTGCCACAGTAGCCAGCCCCCAAAAACCAGGGCAATGCCGCTGATCAGAATTGCAAATCCGCGCTGCCAGCCCCGGCCAAAGGATCGGAAAATGACGCTGATGAATTGGGCGATCGCCCGAAAGCCATCACTGAGCCAATTGGCCACGGGTGAGGGTAGCCAACCGGCGACCCAGTTCCAAAACTGGCGCAGGACGCTAAAGGTCTGGGATTTGCGGGGTTCAGGCGGCAAAACTTCATGACCGGGTATAGGGTCAAAGGCAAACCAGCCATACCCAGGAAAAAATACCTCGCTCATGGTGTAAGCATCCGTATTGCGCACCACGTAGTAGCCCGTAAAGGGATTAAATTCTCCCGTACCAAATCCAGCCACCAGCCGCGCCGGAATGCCAAGGCTGCGCAGCATCACCGTCAGCACCGTCGAAAAATGGTCCCTGTAGCCCCCTTCGTAGTCGTACAAGAAGGCCTCCACCATATCCGCCTCTTCGTCAAAGAAGGGGAGATCGGGCTGAACAGAATAGTTTTGCTTCAAGGATTGGGCTAGAAATAAAGCGATCTCATAGGGATTGGTCAGGGGCTGTGGCGACTGGGCCATCAGCGTTTCTGCCGTTTGCCGCACCTTCTCCGCTACTGTGGGGGGCACCTGCAGGTAATTCTCTTGAATCCCATCCCGATAGTCTGTACTGGCTTGCCCCAAACCCGTACGGTCTCGCTCAGGCACCTGGGAAATCACGGTATAGGTCACGCCAGGGGCTAGAGGCACTGGAGCCCGCAGCCCACCCTCTGCATCAATGGCCACTTGCCGGGTTGGAAAGTACATGCGCCGCGCCTGATAGAGCGCGGGCAGCAGGTTAGGGAGTGCCGTCGTCGCGGTGTAGGTTTGAATGACCTGTTGCTTGTCTGCCAAGTCGGCATCGGTGAGGCCGGGCCGAAAGGCCGATTCAGGTAACGATGTCTGATAGGAAAAAACGGACCGGTTCAGAATCTCAATGTCGTCATTGCGAGAAACTTCCCACCCTTGGCCGGTATAGCGATCAAACGCCATCACCCGCCAAAAACCTGGTGCTTGGGATCGGACCCTAAGTAGAACTTTGGGGGTGAGTTGCCCCCGCAAGTTCTGATTCATACGCTGCCCGAACCCGTAATAGTAAGTGCTATCCACCTGGCCAGGGCCTGTTGTGGTCGCAGTGCCCCCCTGAATGTCACCGCTGCCACTGCCCAGATTGCCGTTCTCATCAGCGGTAAAAATTTCCTCCCCTGTAAACTCCCCTTGGAAGTCAATGGTGGCACTCACGGGAAAGTTGCGGACTTGGTAGCCGGGGAACCGGGGCAAGGCGGCAAAAATACCCAAGCCGATCGCCACCGTTAAAATCGCCAAGACCAACAGCCGTCTGGGGGTCGGCAACCCGGTCAGGCTGCTCCCTGCCTGCAAACGCAGCCCCAAACGAGATCGATAGTCTAAAACCAGCACGGGCAGAGCGATCGCCAGAAAAAGCAGCACCAGCGGCGCTAGGGTTAACGTCTGGCTGATGGTGGCGGCGACCCCCAGCAAAATTAAGCCAATCACCACGGAATAGCCCAAATCCTTACGGCGGGGCATATCAAAGCTATGGAGCATCTGCAGGTGAATCAGCAGTTCCGCCAGCTTAATGCGGGTATCGGTTATTTCCCCAAAAAGGCGCGCCAAAAAAAATCCCAAGGCCATCAACATGCCTAGGGCAATCACAAACTTAGCGGTGACATTGGGTAAATGCCGTCGTCGCCAGCTCCAGTAGCCCCCGACCATGCTGAGGGGGATGGCCACAAGGTTAAATAAAGAAGCAGGTGCCACGCCCCAAGCGGCCACAGTTACCGAAACAATTCCCACGGTGACTAAAGCCTGAACCCAGATCCGCAGAGCCTTTGACGATTCGGGAGCTGTGTCCTGACCGGCCCACTGGGCCAAGAACCCTTGCAGCCGTGATGGGCGAGTTGGCGCTGTGGACGAATTGGAGGGAACCACTATCTCTGATCGCTCTCTAATCGCTACTTGGGGAGAATGGCTTCCATGCTAGCCCAAGGGAAGGTGCTTGAGGAGAGGACGCCTGGCGCAGATCGCTTATCAACCATTACGTGAGCCAGTCCGTTGTCTGACAAAGCTGAGTACCAAGGCGTTGCCGGTGTATTTGGATCCTTTGCCGAAAAAAGCAACATTTATAGATCTCGGCAATCTTTGTCTTTGGCCTTGAAACTATAGGCTAGACCCCGTCACAACGACTGAACCCATGCGCTTTTTACCCATCGCCCTTGCGATTACCCTATTGCCATTACCTGCCTTCGCCCAATCCCAAAGACACCCGACCGCAGCAGAAATCGAGGGGCTGCTGCAGGGATTCCAAGAATCCATTCCGGCACTGCTCGAAAGTGGCTTCTATGGTGATGTTCGCACCCCTGAAGTCCGCCAACAGCAGGACACCTTTGTAGAAGCTTGGTCACAGGTGGATCCAGGGGTTGCGCCCTTTCTGGGCGACTGGTTCGCAATTGAGGAAAATCTAGAAATTTTTCCCACCAGCGACCCAGGGGTGGTTTGTGTGATTGATAGCTATTTGGATATCTCAGACTTTTACCTAGGTCGAGTGGTGGAGGGCCATCTGCAAACCGATACCAACCTCACCCTTGTATTGGACAGTGGCTTTTTGGTCAGCACCTTTGTCTATGATGACCAGGCTGCCCGCTATGAATACGCCAACCCAATTCCTGTTAAAGATCCCGCTGTTGGCAGCTATTTCCCTGAATACCACCCAAATATTGTTGAGCAGTTTCAACAGGCTGGGTGTTTAGTGGGACTGCCGGAGTGATTTTCCGAATACTTTTATTTCCGCCCATCATCGGCTTCGGCAAAGGTCGGCGCACAGTCTACCGGGAAGTTGACTGAGTTGGCGATAAAGCAGGCGTGATGGGCCTGGTCGTGAAGCTGTGCTGCTCGGGTGCGATCGCGCTCTGCCGTCAAAACCACGTGCGGTCGCAGCAGAACCCGCGTAAACCGCCCCCCCTCAGCCGTTTCGACCATCGTCCCTTCTGGCTGATCACGATAGTCAAGCACGACGACGTTATTCACGGCACAGAGGTGCAGGTACCAGAGCATGTGACAGCCAGACAAAGACGCCACCAATTGCTCTTCAGGGTTTGAGCGGCTGGGGTCACCGCGAAAGGCTGGGTCTGACGAGCAGAGTAAGTCGAGCTTGCCGGGAATAGAGATGCAGTATTCGCGATCGTAGGCGCGATAACTCGCCGTGCCTTCGCCCCGATTGCCGGTCCACTGTAAATCGACCGTATAGGAATGGGTCTTGGCTTGGCCCACGATCGCTACCGCAATTCATCCGGCAACGGCATCGGCGACACCTCTAGGGTTTCGGCCTCCCCTTCTCGCAGTACCTCTACTTCCAGCGGGGTACCAATCTCACTGGCATCCACCTGGAACTGCACTTCGGTGGGGGTGGCAATTGGGACCCCATTCACCGACTGGATAATGTCCCCCTGCTTCAGGCCCGCTTCGGCAGCTGGGGTATTTTCTAAAACCCGCACAATGATCACCCCTGATTCGGCCTCTACCGTCAAACCCAGGTCCTGATCTTGATTGATTTGTTCGCGGATTTCTGGGGTGAGCATCACCATCTGAATGCCGAGGTAAGGATGCTGAACCTCGCCAGTTTCAAACAGCTCACTCGCAATCCGCTGCAGGGTTTCTACCGGGATGGCAAACCCTAAACCCTGGGCATCGCGGCGAATGGCGGTGTTCATGCCAATCACATCACCCCGGTCATTCAGCAGTGGCCCCCCGGAGTTGCCGGGGTTAATGGCGGCATCGGTTTGGATAAACTGCACCCGCTTATCGGGAATGCCCACCTCGGTGCTGGTGCGACCCAAGGCGCTGATGATGCCTGCTGTCACCGTATTGTCTAGACCGAGGGGGTTGCCGATCGCGATCGCCCACTGCCCCGGTGCTAAATCTTGGGTGGTACCCATCGTCACTGTGGGCAGGCCCGTCGCCTCAATTTTGATCGCCGCCACGTCGGTGACTGGGTCGGTGCCCACCACTTCTCCCTCAAAGGTGCGCCCATCGGTGAGGGTCACGATCACGCTGGTTGCCCCTTCAACCACATGAGCATTGGTAATAATTTGACCATCGGCGCTGATCACAAACCCCGACCCGGTGCCCTGCTGGGGCGGCACCTCTGGCAGGGGCACCTCATCTCCGAAGAAACGGCGAAAGAAGGGATTTTGAAAAGCGTCTGGCACTTCCCAGTTGGTATTTTCTGAGTCAATACGCACCACCGCTGCGCCCACACGCTCTACTGCCTCGGCGATGAAGTTGGGGTTGTTTTGGGGAATAGCCGAGGTCACCCGCTCTGGGGTGGTCGGGGGATTGGTCGCCAGGGTGGTGACGGCCACCTCTCCCTCAGCCGGATCTGCGGTGGGGGTGAGATTGCGGCCCAAGGCTTGATGGCCAACCCAACCAACGCCACAGCCTAGAATTAGGGTAAGGGTGGTGAGACCCAACTGCTTTCGAGATAGAGCCATTCTGGTTTTCTGAGCGGGACAGAGTGACGTTCGCTTCTACTGTAGCGAAGATCTTTGCCCTGATCTTGGCTGAAATCCGATCTCCCCCTGGGGAACGGTTTGTCCCCCTCTGAACGTCATCACCGTACGACACGTTCCCGCTGCTTTCAAAATCCCACCTTTACTCCCTTCATAGCTGCACTGTTCAACCCTTGTGAAACACCGTTTTTGCCGAGCCCCTTCCCAGGGCACCCAGTCCCGACGACATCCAATGCTCAATCGCTCCGGTCAAGCCCGATCGATCGCAAGCCAGTCCGGTAGGCATCCGCTTCAACTCGGATTCTCCCTCGTGCTCGGTGGACTGCTGGCCCTGATGGGCGGTCGCGCGATGGCCCTTTGGGACCGGTCTTTGACCATCGCCCAACCCAATGATCTGTGTCCAGTGCCTGCCTTAGAGCGCATCCAAACCCATCGGGTGACGGCAGGAGAAACCATTGAGAGTTTGGCCCGCCAGTACGGGCTTCTGCCTGCCACATTGCAACTCATGAACCCGACCCTGGAGAACCGCCTCACTCCAGGGCAGACGGTGCGAGTCCCGCCCTTCAATGGTCTTGAGGCCACCGTTCCGGCAGGCAGCACCTGGCAATCCCTAGCCAGTGCCTACCAAGTGCGGGCTGACGTTTTGTTTGAAATCAACGGCTGTCCCGCCACAATTCCCCAGCGGGTCTTTATCCCTGGAGTGAATGGATTGCCCGGCACAGCCACGCCTGCACCAACGGACAGGGATCCCCTTGGGGGTTATCCCTTGGCAGCGGTGAGCGATCTGCTGGTGGCTTTTGGTTGGCAGCCCCACCCTGAAGAAGATCGCCTCGTTTTTCATAGTGGGGTGGTGCTGGCGGCAACGCCAGGAGAGGCCGTGCTAGCGGCAGGGGCAGGAACCGTGGCCTATGCCGACATCCATGAGACCTTGGGGCTGCTGGTGGTGATTAACCATGAGCAGGGACTGCAAACCCGCTATGCCAACCTCGCTGAATTGAAGGTAGAAGCAGGCGATCGCGTGGCCGAGGGGAATGAAATCGCCACAGTTCTGGGCGATCCGATCGATGAAATTCCTTCATCCCTTTATTTTGAAGTGCGAACCAATTCGGATTTGGGTTGGGTGGCCCAGAACCCTGGAGACTACATTCCTGATTTGGCCGTACGTTAGCGTCGCATAACTTTGGCGAACCCTCTATCCTGACTGGCAGCCTGTGGGCTGAAACCCTAAAATAAGCCGTAACGCCTGCCGGAGTCAGAGACCCATGGGTCAAACCCCTGTGAATTTTGCCGCCACCGATACGTCAGAATCGGTGGCCCCCAACCTGTTTCAAAATCGGCGATTTTGGCTGCGCCTGGCCACCTACCGTCCGTTGCTGCTGGTGGGTGGCTTTTGGGTTGTGCTCCTGGCGATCGCCCTGGTGGCCTATGGTCGTCTCACCTCTAGCGGCGCTCAGTCCCCCCCCAAGCCCAGAGAACCCTATCCCCACGAACAGGTTCAGCTTGATCAACTGCCCTCACAGGCTACCCAGACAGCCCCCTCAGAAAATTCAGAAGATGCTGAGCCGGAACTGGCCGCGCCAACGGAGCCTGAACCTGAGGCCCCATCCGACCCTTTCATCTTTCCGGGTTGGTCCTTAGGGTTATTGGTTGCCCTCTGTGCAGGGGGCTGTTTGGCCCTGTCCCAGCAACTCCAGGCCCCGGCCCGCAAGCGACCTCAGCAGAAACCCGCTCAACCCAAGGTTCGCCCTCGGGTGGTGGCTTCTGGGACCGCCTCTGGGACAGGGCCTGGGACCCCCTCCGGGGCCGCTTCCCAAACGGCTCCCAAACGGATGCAGCCCTATCGTCCAGCCCCTGGCGCTACGGGCTTTGCCCCCGCATCGCGGACGGAGCGTGCCGCAACTGTGACCGTGGTGCCTGAGGCGCAAACCCATGCCCTAGACTGGCCTAAAGACAGCTTGGTGAACGCCATGGATATGCGGCAAAAGCATTCTGTCTCCTCTTGGCTGTCCTCTTAAGATTCTGCTGCGGTTAAAAGGGCGATTTTGTCTCACCTTTGCGTTGTCTATCACCCCGACTACGTGGCTCCCTTGCCTGCTGGTCATCGCTTTCCGATGCCTAAATTTGGGCTGCTCAAGGACCTATTGCTGAGCGATCGCGTCATTTCACCGGATCAGCTCTATCAACCGGGTCCTCCGCCCCAAGCCTGGATTCAGCAGGTCCATCAGGCCGACTACGTGCGGGACTACTGTGAGGGCACCCTCACCCCTAAGGCTCAACGGCGCATAGGCTTACCCTGGAGCCCCAATCTGGTGAAGCGCACCTGCACGGCAGTCGGCGGCACGATCTTGACCGCCAAGCTGGCCCTCAATCAGGGGCTGGCCTGCAACACCGCTGGCGGCACCCACCATGCCTTTCCGGACTATGGCTCTGGGTTTTGCATTTTTAATGATTTGGCGATCGCGGCGCGGGTGCTGCTGTCCCAGGGGCTGGTACAGCGCATCTTGATTGTGGAGCTAGATGTCCATCAGGGGGATGGTTCCGCCTGGATCTTTCGAGATGATCCCAGGGTGTTTACCTTTTCGATGCATTGCGCCGTCAACTTTCCGCGTCTGAAACAGACCAGCGATCTGGATGTGCCGCTCCCCGAGGGCATGACTGACGCGCCGTACCTAAAGCGCTTGAGCGATCATCTGCCTGACCTGCTCAGTCAGGTTAAGCCCGACCTGGTGCTCTATGATGCCGGGGCTGATACCCATGGGGGCGATCGCCGCGGCAAGTTGGCCATGACCAATACGGGCCTCTATGACCGCGACTATCACGTGCTCAGCACCTGCGTCAGCGCTGGATACCCCGTCGCCTGCGTGATTGGTGGCGGCTACGATGAAAACATGACTGACCTGGTCTATCGGCATTCGCTGCTGCTGCGAGCGGCGGCTCAGGTCTATCGTCAATATCGTCTTTAAGTTTTCGGGGTCCCACACGCTGGCTGAGCGGAGTCGAAGCCAGATCGTCTGCAAAAGTCCCCTTCGACTCCGCTCAGGGGACAGTCACATCCTGCGTCAGCCATGTCCGTTGTTGTGGTCAGCTTCTATAAATTTGTGGCCATTCACGACTGCGAGACCCTGCAGGCCCAACTTCAGGCGGCGTGCGATCGCGCCGCGCTGCGGGGCACGATTCTGCTGGCGGCAGAGGGCATCAACGCTACGGTGGCTGGCACCCAAGTCGGTATCGATCAGCTTCTCGCCACCCTGCGCCAAGATTCCCGCTTTACAGACCTAGCCCCCAAGGTATCTGAGGCGGTCACCCCCCCCTTTGGCCGCATGAAGGTAAAAATCAAATCTGAAATTGTCACCCTGGGCCAGCCCGATGCCAATCCCAGCCAGCAGGTGGGCACCTACGTGAAACCTGAAGATTGGAACCGGCTTCTAGAAGATCCAGAGGTAACGGTGATTGATACGCGCAATGGCTATGAGGTGGCGATCGGCTCCTTTCAAGGGGCGATCAATCCCGAGACCGATAGCTTTCGGCAGTTCCCTGACTATGTGGCCACTCATCTGAATCCAGCGAAACACAAGAAGGTCGCCATGTTCTGCACGGGGGGCATTCGCTGTGAAAAGGCCACGGCCCATTTACTCAACCAGGGGTTTGAGTCGGTCTATCACCTTAAGGGCGGCATTTTGAAATATTTAGAAGAGATCCCGGCGGACCAGAGCCTTTGGCAAGGGGAATGCTTTGTGTTTGACGAGCGGGTGGCGGTCACCCACGGGGTAGAGCCGGGCAGCTATGACATGTGTCGTGCCTGCGGGCATCCTGTCTCAAAAGCAGAGCAAGCAACACCTAAATATGTTGAAGGGGTGAGTTGCCCTTATTGTTACGAACCGGTTGCTCATTAGCCGTAGCCTGTCCTGTACATTAATAGGCATGTTTTCTGTAGAACTGAGTATTCCGACCTGGATTCATGGCTGACGGGGTTGGTGTCTCAGCAAATAAGAGGGTGATCTTTTAGCAGGGGCCAGTTTGGCATGGCGGATTCTCTTCCCGCAAAAGCGCGTCTACGGCTGATCAAGCAGCTCAACGCCCTGCCGCAAACCCAGTTTGATGAAATTGTCTTTGCTCTAGAGCCTCCGAAGGGGGTTGTTCCCGCTGAGGGAGCCCAGGGTACCCGCGCCTAGGAGCTGCTGGGCTGGGACGAAGGCCCAACTGGTCCTGGTATTAACGAAGTTTTAGACTTGCTATCGGATTACCTGTCTCTCGAAGACTTGGGCATCACCGCCGCCCCACCCGCTGCCAACTCCAAAGCCGCCCATAAGGCAGAGGCCGTCCCCTTACGGTTGGAGGAGCCGGAGGGTTTGGTGCCCGTGGGTTCCCCATTCTATGTGGAGCGACCCCCGGTGGAAGCCGACTGCTACGAAACTATCGAGCGGCCTGGTTCCCTGATTCGCATTAAGGCCCCCCGCCAGATGGGTAAGACCTCGCTGATGATGCGGATTTTGGCCCGAGGCAAGAAACTGGGCTATGAAACCGTGCGCCTCAGCTTCCAGACTGCTGAGGCCGATACGTTGAAAGACTTGGACAGCTTTTTGCAATGGTTTTGCAGCAGCATCACCGAAGAGCTGGATCTCGACGACAGGCTAGCCGACTACTGGAAAGGGGCGCGGGGGCTGGTGCGCCGCTGTCAGCGCTACTTTGAGAAATACCTCCTGGCAGAAATCAACGGGCCGCTGATTTTGGGGCTGGACGAGGTGGATCAGGTGTTTGAACATGCCGACATCGCCACGGACTTTTTTGGCATGTTGCGGGTGTGGCATGAGGAAGGCAAGACGGACGATCGCTGGCGCAACCTGCATTTGGTGATTGTCCATTCCAAGGAGGTATATGTGCCCCTCAGCATCAACCGTTCCCCCTTTAATGTGGGCTTGCCGATTGAGTTACGGGAGCTGCGGTCTGAGGAAATTGAGGAGCTGGTGCAGCGCCATCAGTTGGACCTGAGTGAGGATGACCTGGCCCAACTGGTGGTTTTAGTGGGGGGGCACCCCTATCTACTGCGGGCGGCGCTGTATCAACTGAAGCGGCAGCGCACTACCCTGCCGGATCTGCTGGAGCTGGCCCCGACGGAAGGGGGCCTCTACAACGATCATCTGCGTCGTCATTTGCTTAATTTAGAGGCGGATGCCGATCTGATGCAGGCGTTTAAGCAGGTGATTACGGCAGCGGAGCCGATCCAGATTGGTTCGACGGAGGCGTTTAAGCTCACCAGTATGGGCTTGGTGAAGTATCAGGGCAATGAGGTGCAACCCCTTTGCAATCTCTATCGCTATTATTTTCAAACCCACCTAACTAAGGCTGGAGCCAGCTAGAGAGGCGATCCTATGGCTCAACCGATCACACCTAACTTTCCTTTAGCCGCCACCTACCCCGATAGCGACGGTCAGCTTCTGGTCCCTCTCCTTACTAAGACGCCGCTGGCGAAATCAATATTCAGAAATATTGGTGATGGTATTGCGGTTTCCGAGGCCCCCCAGCCCCCAACCTTGGGGGAGCCAGAGGCCGGAACTCCCCCAAGGTTGGGGGATTTAGGGGGCTCATCACCTTACGGAATATTTCGCCAGCAGTATCTTACTAAGAGGAGGCTAGGTGAGGTTCTTCAGCACCTTAGCGCTGTCGTGCAGAACGGGATAAAAGACCTGCTGAGCAAGGGGTCTGGCTTTGAGCAGCCTAGGGTAAGACCTCACCGCCTGCGGCACCTCTCCTTGCTAAGGAGAGGTTTGTCAAGGTTTCCGGTCCCTCTTATTAAATGTGTTGTAGCGTGGGTCAAACGCAGGGCGACCCACGAATGCAGCCGAGACCGTGGGTCTCGTAACCTCGACGCCACGCTAAAGAGGTGATCAAATGGCTCAATCGATTACCCCTAACTTTCCTTTAGCCGCTACCTACCCCGATAGCGATGGTCAGCCTATGGCAGACAACACCAAGCAGTTCCATTGGATCGTGGTGATTAAGGACAATTTGGAGCGTCTTTTTGCTCAGGATCCAGCGGTGTTTGTGGCGGGGGATTTGCTCTGGTATCCGCTAGAAGGCAAGCCCACGGTGCGCCAAGCCCCCGATGTGATGGTGGTGTTTGGGCGATCGAAGGGAGACCGGGGCTCTTATCAGCAATGGCGAGAGGGGGATATTGCCCCCCAGGTGGTGTTTGAGATTTTGTCACCGGGCAACCGCTTTGGGGAAGTGCTGCGGAAGCTGAATTTCTATGATCGTCACGGTGTTGAAGAATATTACATTTACAATCCCGATACCTTTGAGCTGACGGGGTTGGTGCGGTCTGAGCAGGCGCTAACGCTGTTGGATGCGGTGGAGGGCTGGGGCAGCCCGCGATTGTGGATTCGGTTTGAGTTAACGCCAGAGGGGTTGGTCATTTATCGCCCGGATGGCGAGCAGTTTTCATGGCCTGCCCAGCTATCGTACAGCCTGGGCAACCGCGATAGCTTTAAGATCCCCCCACCCCCCCTTAAAAACGTTACTGTGCCCCCTAAATCCCGCAATTCTGGGGGACTTCACGCATTAGTTCCCCCCAGAGTTGGGGGGCTAGGGGGGCCAAAGCATCCCGCTATGAAGCAACGCCCTGTACCCCAAAACAGCACTTTAACTGGACGGCAGTTGCAGCAGCGGGTTGAAACGTTGGAGACGAAGTTACGGGAACTGGGTGTGGATCCGGAGTCGTTGTGAGGGGTGAGCCATGACGGATTATCGCTATCAGGTCGGCGGCAGTCTGCCCGCCAATGCTCCTACCTATGTGCGGCGTCGAGCTGATGGCGCCTTTTACGCGGCCCTGAAGGCGGGGGAGTTTTGCTATGTACTCAACTCCCGGCAGATGGGGA
Source organism: Leptolyngbyaceae cyanobacterium (assembly GCA_050043365.1). Classification (GTDB taxonomy): domain Bacteria; phylum Cyanobacteriota; class Cyanobacteriia; order Phormidesmidales; family Phormidesmidaceae; genus PCC-6406. The sequence continues at coordinate 5,267 of JBHJIP010000093.1, read as the reverse complement.
AGTCAAGCCTGCGGGTGCAGACCACCCGGCGGTTAGAAGCGGAGGGTGTGGCCTGCGTGCCGATCGATATCAGCGGCATGGGCACCACCAGCATCACCCCAGAGCAGTGGTATTTCAGCATTGTGGACAAGATCGTTGATGATCTGGGGCTGGATGACGACTTTGACCTGGATGACTGGTGGGAGGGGCGAGAACGGCTGACCCCGGTGCGGCGGTTTGGCAAGTTTCTGGGGGATGTGCTGCTGGCCCAGACAGATCAGCCGGTGGTGATCTTGCTGGATGAAATCGACAGCGTAATCAGTCTGGAGTTTGACACGGACGATTTCTTTGCGGTGATCCGTGAGTGCTACAACAACCGCTCAGAGAACGATGCCTTTAACCGCCTCACCTTTGCCCTGTTGGGGGTGGCGACGCCCTCGACCCTGATCGAAGACAAGCAGCGGACGCCCTTTAATATTGGTCGCGCCATTGAGCTGACTGGGTTTGAGTTTGCTGAGGCCAGCCCATTGTTGGTGGGGTTAGGGGCTGTGGCGGCGAACCCGGAGGCGGTGCTGCAAGCGGTGCTGGACTGGACTGGGGGCCAGCCGTTTTTGACCCAGAAGGTCTGTCAGCTTTTGCAGGCTCAAGAGAGTGAAATTCCGCAGGGGCAGGAAGTGGCCCAGGTGGAAGCCCTGGTCAACAGCCGCATTATTGACAATTGGGAAGGACAGGATGAACCGCCCCACCTAAAGACGATCCGGGATCGCATCTTACAGGTGGGTGAAAAGCAGCGGGGTCGCTTGCTGGGGCTGTATCAGCAGGTGCTGCAGGGGGAGGTGGTGGCGGATGGCAGCCCGGAGCAGATGACCTTGCGGTTGGCGGGGCTGGTGGTGGCGCACCAGGGGCGGTTGCAGGTGTACAACCGCATTTATTGGGCGGTGTGGGTGGATGGGGCGTTGGGGGAGCTGCGACCCTATGGGGATGAGTTAGCGGCTTGGGTGGCGTCGGGGCAGGAGGACGAGTCGCGGCTATTGCGGGGGCAAGCGCTAGAAGAGGCTCAAGATTGGTCAGCAGACAAAAGTCTGGCAGAGGTGGATTTTCAGTTTTTGACAGCGAGTCAAGATACTGAAAAGCGCTCCATCCAGGAAGCCAACCGAATTTTGACCGTAGCGAAACATAAAGCTGACCAAAGGCTAAAGCTAAGTGCTATTGGCCTTACCTTAGCTGCTGTGGCAGCTATCCTCAGTGGACTTGGAGTGGTTCGGGCCAATGTAAAAGTTGTTGAGGCTAGTGAAGAGGTTAATTCCTTAAGGAATGAGACAACGAATCTAGAGGTTCAAAATAGTGAGGCCCAGCAGTTTCTTAATCAAGCCAATCAAGATGCTGAACTTGCTCGCCAATCGGCTCAAGCTGCGAGACAAGACGCTACAAATTCCCAAGAAATAGCAGATGATTTATTTCAAGACGTCGAAGACGCCGAAGCCCAACTAGAGCAAGCCTTGGAAAGGCAAAGAGATTCTGAATTAAATCTAGAGGAGGCTAAGGAGGCACTTGAGAGTGCTGAAATTAACTTGGCACGATTACGCAACGAGCAAAGTGTCTCGGAAGTTTAAATAGCAAAAGCTCAAGAGAATCTTAAACAAGCACAAATTCGCCTGCAGCGAACCCAGATCCAGGCTATACAAACGCGTGTTGAAGCAAACACTCTAAAATTCAAAACTGGTACTGCCGACCAAATAGAAGTTCTCCTTGCCATCCTACGTTCAGCTAGAGAGTGGCAACAAATTGCCGGAATCACCATTGCTCAATCAGAGGATTTTGAGAATCCTTCTCCAATCTTACGAGAATCTTTGAATGAAATAATCCCTAAAATTAGACACTCTTTTAAGCTAGAGAGAGAGAACATAATTGACATTTCTTTCCATCCTACAGAAAACATCTTGTCTACAATAAGCTATAGCAATCAGTCTGAGTCAAGAATCGTTGATTTATGGGATTTCCGAAGCCAAAAGACAAAAACAAATATTGACACATTACCCTCTTATACTGATGCTTTTAATCCTTCTGAAGAAGATGTTGAAAATCTAAATAAAACCCTTAGCAACTCTGTTGCTATTGGCGATCAATGCTGGGTGACTGGTGGTGGGTATGGAGTTTATTTTAGGGACTTTGAAGGTGATTTGATTAGCAAAAGTAGGAGTTTGGATGTAGAGAAAGCTGTTTTTAGCCTTGACATCAATCTGCTAGCAATAGCCAGCAGCTCAAAGGTGGAACTATGGGTGATTGATAACTGCTCAGTTAAATCCGAAAAAACCATATTGAATTTCAGCTCAGAGAACAATGCAGTTTCTCATCTGAAATTTTCTGAAGATGGAACAAGAATTTTCATTGTATTAGATGAATACCCTGAAGGCACTCCCCATCTCTACTTAAGGCAAGCAGCAAATAGTTACGTGATAAACGAGCCTCAAAAATCAAGTTTAGTGACGATAAATCTAAATAGTATGATTGGTGATCAAATCACTTTTGAATCGCCAATTATGTCATTAATGCACAATGCAAATAACATTGCTGTATATCTGAAAAATTCAAACTTTATCGTTACTTCAATCAGCGAATCTGAGCGTTTTTCCCTCGGTGAATTCCATGCATTTGATGCTTTTGGACAAATTGTTGAGCATCCAGTATATTCTGCGGAAACAATTTCTACTCTTCTGAAAGAGAATCCTGTAAGTGTCTCAGGAAACCTTGTTGCCTTGAGACCTGGATTGGATAAATTGCTAGAAAGCTCTGATCTATTGCCTTCCGGTTCAGCATGTGCTGTTGTCAACGACGCAATACGCTCAATATTGTCTGCAATTCCACCATTTATCAATGATGCTTGTGGGAATGGTGGCGATATCGAACAGTTTAATTCGAGAATAAGCTCTACCCTACAGAATTATGATAGATATGAATTCTTGTTTGGCAGTGAAAGTGGACAATTTTCCCATATAAACGGAAGAGATATTCTTCTCTCAAGCTATAGCGAAGGGCGTTTGACGCTTTGGACAACTCCCATATTTGAGCTAGCTAGCGCAAATGAGAATCAGTCCCCTCCTTTTCTTCCCTATGCTGAGACTTTCATTGTTGAAAGTGACTTCTGGGCTGCTGATCTTGGTTTCTCTCCTGATGGAAAAAGTGTTTTTTTGCAAGGCCAAGGAAGTTTATCTCTTTGGAATGCAGATACGCTTGGTGCAAGCTATGGCAGTGATTTGCCGACCTTAATGGTTCAAGGTTGCGACTGGTTGCAGCCGTATCTTGCCATGAGTCCTGATGTTGGAGAGCAGGATAGAGAACTGTGTAGCCAAAAACTTAATTCTGAGACTTTCGAGTCAATTGAGTATTTGAGTCCGGAACAAGCTTTTGATGCGAATCAACTAGCAAATATCTGTTGGAATGCAAATATTTTGGGTTTGTATACAGAAGGTTTATCTCTATGTGAAAGGGCAGTCGAAATTGCACAAGCCGAAAATTATTCGGCATCTCAAGTTTCTATACTGCGCTCATCTCGTGGAACGTCAAGAGCATTGAATGGCGATATAAATGGCGCTATCTCAGACTTTTTGTATTACGTTCAGGAATCATCCAGTAGTGAAAATTCCAGGCAAACACGTCGTGAATGGATCAATTCTTTGCGAACAGGAATCTCTCCTGAGGAGATTTTCACCCCTGAAGTACTTGAAGACCTTAGACCATCACGGCATCAAATAATATACTGAACTATTTGCCGTGATAGCAGAGGTTTGGCAGGAGCACTAACGGGAAATATTGATGTAGCCTTTGGTTGGGACCTTCCCCCAGCCGCTCCGCCGCCATTTATCAACCGCCGCCCGTTCATCATCAAAGCACGCCACCCGCCATTCCCCCATCCCCGATAGCGCCCGCTCCTCAGCGATCCAGATGCTTCAAACCCTTGATCCCGAAGTGCAATCCCGCTTGGGCTTGTCAACTCAAGACATCGCCACCTTCTGCCAACACTGGGGCATCCAAAGCATGGCCCTGTTTGGCTCTATCCTCCGCGATGACTTCGCCCCAAACAGCGACATCGATATTTTGCTCACCTTCAACCCCCAAGCCCGCCAGGGCCTCCTCACCCTCGCCCGCATCAAATCCGCCCTAGAGACCCAGGTCGATCTCCCCATCGATATCGCCCTTAAAGAAGCCGTTCAAACCAGCGACAACTGGATTCGCCGCCGAGAAATCCTCAACTCAGCCCAGACCATCTATATCAGGGGCGTAGCTTATGGGGTGGGCAAAAGACCATGCCCGTACCCACCAAAACCCTTCCGTAATGGGGATTCCCCCCACAACCGCTACTCTTAAGCTAGCTTGCATCATCACCCCACCAAGCCCCCTTGCACCAAGTTCCAGACTCCCGCCATTCGTCAGCAGCGACAGCGTTTATCCTTAAAGCACGCCAGCAGCCATTCCCCACCCTTGGCAATGCCCGCCACCAACCTTGCGCCCGTTCAAACCAAAGCTCAAGTCCTGAACTTACTTCAACAGTCTCATCAGGACCTGCACCACTTTGGCGTACAACGGTGCGGATTGTTCGGCTCATTCGTTAGAGATACCGCCAGTAGCCAGAGCGATGTCGATATTCTGGTGGCCTTCAAGCCAGAGCAGAAAACCTTCGATAACTTTATGCACCTCGCCTTCTTCCTAGAAGATCTCTTCGGCAGAACCGTTGACCTGATCACCCCAGAGTCCCTAAGCCCCTACATCGGTCCCCGCATTCTCGACGAGGTTGAATATGTCTCCCTCAGCCAATGAGTATTTGCAGCACATCCTCGATGAGACCACTTACCTCATGACCAGCGCTGCCACCCTAGATAAAGCCACCTTTCTGCAAGATTCCACCCTGAAACGGGCTTACGTTCGCAGCATTGAGGTAATCGGAGAAGCCGTCAAACAACTGCCTCAGTCCTTGCGCCAAGACTATAGCGCCATTGAGTGGCGGGCCATGGCAGGAATGCGCGATCGACTGATCCATAACTACTTTGGTGTGGATTACGACATTGTTTGGGATGTCATAACCAATAAAATTCCGAACTTGGATGCAAACATTCGAGCGATTCTCAAAGCCCAAAAGTAAACTCCTCGCTTGTAGCGATTATCTTTCGTGTCAAGTCCACCCTGCTATCAGGTCCGGCCTCTGTAGTGCCATGACAAAGCCGACCAGCCAGAGCTGGTATCAGCATTTCCCAGCCACAGACCTAATCTATGCAGGCAAAGGACAAGCAGGC
>JBHJIP010000092.1:0-7672 GCA_050043365.1 Leptolyngbyaceae cyanobacterium | reverse complement strand
CCCCTGAAGCTCAATCGGTCGTTGAGCAGCGCATACAGCCGCTGGGTTGCCCAGCCACTTCCCCCAAGGCCGCCTTAGCCATCAGTCCTGGCCTCGCTCAATACGACACCCTCAACCTGACTTTGCCGCTGCAAGGTCAATATCAGTACAATAACGTCGCCCTAGCTATTGCCGCGCTGCGGATTCTAACCCGTCAAAATTGGGTGATCTCAGACCAGGACATGACTCAAGGGATTGCCGCCGCTCGCTGGCCGGGGCGCTTGCAGTGGCTAACGTGGCGACCACCGGGCCAAAACGGTCAAACGCTTTTGATCGACGGTGCCCATAACCCAGCCGCGGCCCAGGCCCTGCGCCAGTACCTCGATAGCCTGTCAAGTACGCCACAGACCTGCAGTTGGGTGATGGGCATGTTGACCACAAAAGATCATAAAGATGTCTTTGAAGCCCTACTCAGACCGGGCGATCTCCTGCACCTCGTCCCCGTCCCCGATCACCAATCTGAGCCCCCAAAAGCCTTAGCCGCGATCGCACGGCAGGTCTGCCCCCAGCTCGCTCAAGTACAGTGCTACGAAACCTTGGAAACTGCTCTGGGTGAAGCGCTACGAGAACGGCAGACGACGCGGGTGCTGTGTGGCTCCCTTTACCTGATTGGCTCCTTTTTCAGAGCTTACGCAGGCCAGCTACACCCATTGGCACGCTAAGTGCATTCATAACTCAATCAGCCAGCCCAGGGAGTTCTCAACAAGCAATATCCCCATCTCTACCTCTACCAGCCGCTCCTATCGATTGACCCACTGATCTAAGCCAACATCCTCAAGAGCCCCTGCTGCCCCAGCAAAATTTCCCGCAGTAGCGTAATGATGCCCACCCAGATAATCGGCGATATATCAACCCCGCCCAAGGGTGGAATCAGCTTGCGCACAGGTACCAACAAAAATTCGGTTGGCAACACCACCAAGCTGAAGGGCAGTGTTTGACCATCCGCCTCTGGGTACCACGTCAAAACAATCCGTGCAATGAAGAGCAAGGTGTACAGCCCTAGCAAAAGGCCCAGGCTCCAACTTGCCAGGGTTAGAGGAGACGAGGAAAGCGCCATAACAATTCCAAAAGCGTCAAGACTGTCGTGCAATCTACCGGCCAGGGGTAAATGTCCTTCTCAAGATGAGGTCCATGAAGCCCACATCCATTGAGCCCGCAGCCGCAAAAATACTTTACAAACCTCTCATATCATCCCACGATTGCCCTAACCTTGCTTGAGTTCGAAAGATAGACTTCTCAGAGCGGAAACAAAGCGATAGACTCTTGACATAAAGTAATCGAGCTTTAAGTAAGCGCCATGACCCCATCCCTAACTAATTTCTTACTCAGTTTGGCTGCCGGTGCCGTAATTATCGTGATTCCTGCAACCATCTTTTTGGTTTTCGTCAGCCAGCAAGATAAGCTGAGCCGCCGCTCCTAGGGCCGCCTTAGCAAGGCACTGCGTTCATTGAATACAGTTCGTGCAGGGCTGTCTGTCTTTTTACTCAAGAGGACAGACAGCTTTACTTTTTGAGACTTAGCGCTGTCTCAAAATGAGTTGCATCGGTTCTAACACGGCTCCTGCTGACACACTGTAGAATTAAAGCGCCCACTGGGTTCATAGGCCGACTGGCTTGTCCCAATGGCATCAGCCCTTTCTCTGCCGTTAGAGCAGGCTTTGCGACTTGTGCATTAGAGTCGCCATCTTAAGAGGAATCAACTGTGAATTTTGGCACGCCCGTTCCCCTGCTCATTGGACTTGTTTTAGTCATCAGCGCGATCGCGCTATTTTTCCTAGATAAGCTCAAGCCTGGCTACGGGCGTGACTCAGACAAAGTCTATGCAGGGCTTCTGCTACTGTCGGGTGTCTTTTTGCTGGGACATTTAACGATGGAATTGATTCCGTCATTCCAGCAATTGTTGATGTCCGGGATGTTGATTGCCTTATTGCTTGAAAACATTCGCAATCGTGCCCCGCTTCAAGATGATGGGCGCCGTGAAGAAAGCCGGCCCCCCAGCCGAGGAGACTCACGACCCGGTCGTCGTGTCTATCGGGCAGAGTTAGATGATTATGGTCAGCGCGACGATCGCTGGGATTCGCCTCGCATTGCAGGGGCAGGCGATCGCTATGATGACTTTCGGGATGACTACGGTCGTCAACCGGCTGGTGGCCCCATTGGTCGGTTGAATCCGAGTCGTGACCGCATTCGTCGTCGTCGCCCTCGCACAGTTGAAAATCGCTACGGTACGGATGCCGTTTGGGATGAGGATCCTAGCCCTAGACGCTCAGAATGGGACGAAGGAGAGTGGGGTGGCAATCGCTATCGGCAATCGTCGCAAGACGACGTTCAGGAACCCCGAGAGCCAAACAGAGAGCAAAACGGCGGCTACGCTAGCTACCAACCCATTAACGGCTATCGTGACTCAGACCGCGATCGCCCCACGGACTATTGAGGTACTATTACTCGCCCCACAGTAGAAGAAATCCTTCAGGGGCGCTCTCGCTGCAAAAGCTGTACAGCATCCTGTCCATCCGTTTCACGGAAATATACTTTCACCGCTTCTTCACGTGATGTGGGTAGGTTTTTGCCAACAAAATCAGGATGAATTGGAAGCTGACGATGCCCCCTATCAATCAGCACCGCTAGTCTAATGGTTCCAGGGCGACCGTAGTCATTTACAGCATTCAAAGCGGCTCGAATCGTTCTGCCACTATAAATAACATCATCAACTAAAACGACGATCTTGTTAGATAGATCAAAGGAAATATCCGTTCTTGCTGGCGTTCTAATCCCAATACTATCGAGATCATCTCGGTAAAGCGTAATATCAAGGGCACCGAGAGGAACCGCATAATTTTCTAATCGCTGAATCTGAGCTGCGACCAAGTTAGCAAGCGTCACGCCTCGCGTATGAATGCCTAATAGTGCCAACTGCTCAAGATCAGGCGTACGCTCCACAATTTCTGACGACAGTCTGTTAATGGTGCGACGGAGCTCATCGGCTGACAAAATTTCAACAACGTTCGACATGGCTCAAAGCCGATTCCCAATCATGTGAATATCATCCACAGTGTATGTGATATCGAAACGCCAATAGGCTTATCCCTAAGACTAGCCACAGCAAAAAACCGTAGCGTGTCAAAGCGAGTGCTTGCTGAATCTTTTCGATACTAATGGGCTGCACATCATCCCCTAACAGGGGTTTATAGCGTGGTTTGCCTTGGTAGTAATTTAGCCCTCCCAACTGCACATCCAACGCCGCAGCATAGACACACTCACTCCAACCTGAGTTAGGGCTGGGATCTGCGGCGGCATCTCGCTTGCAAATGGCGATGACCTTGTAAAACGAGCCACTGAGCAGCGCTATGGTCACGACCGTAAGCCGACAGGGTAGCCACGTCATGACATCCTCAAAACGGGCGCTAAATCGGCCTAAATAGGTGTAGGGAACGGTTTGATAGCCGACCATAGAATCTAAGGTGCTGAGTGCTTTATAGGAGATCGCCAATGCAGCCCCCCATTGAGCTGAGAGCAGCAAACCGAGTACAGCATAAAAAAACGGCGCAAAAACTCCATCAGTTGCATTTTCACTAATGCATTCTAGGAGTGCTCTTAAAACCTCCGTTTCCGTCAAGTTTTCAGTATCTCTGCCAACATAATATTGAAGCTGGCTTCTAGCCTGAGATAAGTTTCTAGCCTTTAAGCCATGCATCACATCTTCTGCAGCTTTTCTCAAACTTTTTGTAGCCCAGCAGCTAGCCATTAAAGTAATCGCGACACCTGTACCCAGTACAGATGAAAGCCCATAAAAAATGCTGAGCATAAAGCCACTCAGCCAAGCCATTCCAAATGGCAGACCAATGCCTAAAAAGATGCCTGCAATAAACTGACCTTGTGCAGAAGAAATCCACCGTAAAGCCAGCTTTGCGTAAAGGCTAATGCACCAGCCTATGAGTCTGACAGGATGAGGCCAACCCCAGGGATCACCCACGATAAAGTCTGTAACTGCCGCTGCTAGCAGAATGCAGATGGCTAAATTAGACGATAAAGCTTGTACTGTTTCCACGAGTGGCTTGCCAGCTACGAGCGTCATGGTATAGCTCTTCCAGCGAAATCTGCTCTAAAGCAGACCGCAAACTGCTATGAAGCCTTTTCCAAAGGCTAAAGGTTACCCAATCTTCTGCTTGGTTGGCTTTAGGTTGATATCTGGGTAGCGGATCAATATTTTCACCCACAGCCGACAATATTTGCCCTAGTGAAATATCGGCTGGCTGACGCGCAAGGCGGTAGCCCCCTTTTACGCCTCTTACAGAAGCAACAATTCCTGACCGTCGTAACTCGAGTAGCAGCTTTTCTAAATAGGGTGCTGGCAGCGACTGTCTTTCAGCAATTTCTGCTACGGAAGCCAAAGTGCCTTGGGGTTGAAGACATAGGTCGAGTAGCGCTTTGACACTGTAATGTCCTCGCTTGGTAAGTTTCATATCGAATCCGTTCACCTAAGAAAGCCCAGAACCCACTGCGATCGCAGACTGCTAGGAAGCCTCAACGTACCTGAAATACTAGGGACTGTCATCCATTAAAACTAGAATCCTTCTAACGACAAGCTTCAACCTCAGAGGGAGTTGGCAGACCAATCGTTGCGCTTCAATCGATAAAGCACATGGGCCTGTAATGGGTGGCCCAGGGGCAAGAGGGGATGCTCAAAGTCTCCCGTGGGGTCACGCACCAGGCCAATTTTTTCCATGACCCGGCGAGAGCGATGGTTGTGGGGCACAGTAAAGGAGACAATTTCATTCAGCTTTAGGGTTTTAAATCCAAAATTAAGGGCCGCTCTAGCGCCCTCAGAAGCATACCCTTGGCCCCAATAGTCTGCGGCCAGTCGCCAACCAATTTCCACGCAGGGCGTAAAGGGAGCTTTAAATCGGGGAATGGAGAGACCAACGAAGCCAATGAAGGGCGCACCCTCCAGCCGTTCAACCGCCCAAAGCCCAAAGCCGTGATCCTCAAAATGGGCTTGAATGCGATCAACCAGAGCATCGCTCTCGGCTCGACTAAGTTGACCCGGTAAACATGCAGTCACAAGCGGATCGGCATTGAGGGCCGCGAAGGGGGCACGATCACCGGACTGCCACGGACGCAAGCGCAATCGCGGGGTGCGCAGAGATGTCTCATTCACCATAGAGGATCTTCAAATGCAGAGCTTTCCGTCTATCACAATGGGGCTGAGAGGGTGTTTGAAAAGGCATTAATATACTTGATGCACCACGGGGTTGGACTAAGATGTGGTGTTGCCATTGGATGCCCAGTGTTCATTGAACTCCATGGACAGCAATGGCAGCGCTGCGTTTCAGGTAAGTTGAGTCCATAGTGAACTTAGTGGTGCAGAAAAGTCCTGCAACCCCTTTGAATAGGTGAGTCTCATTTGAGACAGAGGTTTTTGAAAGAGGCACTCCATGAGAAGCTCAAGTTCCCCAACTTAGAACTAAGCTCATGGAGCATCCTCCTCTCCACCGTCAACTGCAAAAGCAGCTTCGTCAATGGGTTAACCCCAAAGACCAACGTCATCTTCAGGGATACGCCGAAGCCATCGCCGCTATCCTTCAATCCAGCAGCGCTTGCCTAGGGAAGTGGCTGCCTTACCTGGGTCATCGTAACTGCCAAGCCAGAGCCCATATGGAACGTCTCAGCTACTTGGTCCATAACCCCCACATCAGTGCTGAACGGTTCTACAACCGCCTTCTACAACAGGCACTTCAAGCCTTTGAGGGTAGTTCAGTCACACTCACCTTGGATACCAGTATGCTGTGGGACCAGTTCTGCTTGGTGGAAGTGTGCTTAGTTTGGGGTGGACGCTCCTTTACCCTGGCTCAAACGGTTCTCGAACATGCCAGCGCAACCGTCGCTTTTGAGGATTATCAGCCAGTTCTTCTCGCTGCTAAGAACGTATTACCCCCTGGCTCTCAGGTGACGTTACTCGCTGACCGAGGGTTCGAACACGCCGAGTTGTTGCGGTTACTGTCTCGCATCGGTTGGGATTGGGCAATTCGGGTCAAATCGGACCTCAACGTTACGCTAGCAACCGGGCTCGCTTGCTCAGTCGGTCACTTATTCCCACCTGTACACCAGGCTTACCTGTTGCGCACTGTCACGGTTTTAGAGAATATTCAATGTCATTTAGCGACGGCCCATGTTGAGCTTGCCAAGGAGCCTTGGGCAGTTCTATCGAGCCTACCGCCTTCTGTAAAAACCTTTGCCCTCTATGGACAACGCTTTGGAGGCATCGAACCGCACTTTAAGGATTATAAGTCGGCTGCTTTTCACGTTTTAAATACTGGCTTACGCGATGCCACAGCTCTTACTTGTTTATTCATGCTCCTCGATAGTGCCTATCTCATTGCCCTAATTGTCGGCATGAGCCTGGTGCAAAGGGGATTGCGCTCTCGATTAGATTGGCATGGACAGCGAGGGCTAAGTTTTCTGCAACTGGGGCTAAGGGAGATTGCCAGGTTGAGTTATGAGCGATTGTGTCTGCCGACGCTAGGGGCCTTGCCCAGTAAAAGTCCACCTAAGGCCTATGCTTCTCAACGAAAACGGCGTGCTTTGGAGCAGCGCATCGAGTTCAACAAGGTGATCAGATTCTCATGGTGAGACTGGCTATGATGATGGAAAGTTTTCTGCACCACTAAGGTTGAGGCTCAACGCCGCATTCAAGTGGCTTTAGAGACCCAGGCAACAGTATTGGATTTGTCAGGGCTAGGGTTGCAAGTACTCCCTTCTGGATTTGGCCAGCTTTCTGATCTGCGATGGCTGGATCTCAGCGATAATTATCTAATGAGCGTGCCTGCTGAACTGGGTCAGCTCACTAATTTACAAATTCTAGATCTCTACGAGAATCAACTAACACATATACCTGCTGAGATTGGTCAGCTCACCAATCTGCTATTTCTAAATCTTTATGATAACCAACTAACACATATACCTGCTGAGATTGGCCAGCTTTCTAAGCTAATATCGTTGGGACTCGACAACAATCAACTGACAGATTTACCTACTGAAATCAGTCAGCTCTCTAACCTTAAAGGACTGTATCTCGGCAACAACCGACTAACACATTTTCCTGACGAAGTTACTCAGCTTTCTAATTTATGTACATTGGGTCTTAGGGAAAACCAGCTAAAAAATCTACCTATTGAAATTACTCAGCTTGTCAATCTAACAACTCTGGGTCTTAAGGGAAATCAGCTAACGTATATTCCCCCTGAACTTGGTCAGCTTTCTAATCTGCTATGGCTGGATCTCAGCGATAATCATCTGATAGAGGTGCCTCCTGAGCTTGGCCAGCTTTCAAGTTTGCAAAGCCTTAATCTTAGGGGAAATCAGTTAACGTATGTCCCCTCTGAACTTGGTCAGCTTACTAAGCTAAGAGCGTTATATCTCGGCAATAACCAAATAAGTAGTCTGCCCGCTGAAATCGATCAAATCCTAAGTTTGGATACACTTGACCTGAGTGCTAATCCCTTGCCACCTTAGTGGTGCAGAAAAGTCCTGCAACCCCTTTGAATAGGTGAGTCTCATTTGAGACAGAGGTTTTTGAAAGAGGCACTCCATGAGAAGCTCAAGTTCCCCAACTTAGAACTAAGCTCATGGAGCAT
>JBHJIP010000091.1:0-5094 GCA_050043365.1 Leptolyngbyaceae cyanobacterium | reverse complement strand
AGAATACATTTCCAGCTCATCCGATCGCCCTGGTCGTGCCCGCTATGAGATAGCCTACAACTATACCAATAGCAATCAGGCCTATACCTCCAAGCGCTATACCGACAGCCACCGAGATCGCAGCGTGGCCGTTTGCAACTATCGGGTCGGGCAAACGATCACGGCGTATGTGGATGTCAACAACCCTGCCTATGCAGTGATCAACCGCCAGGTATCTGGGTTTATTTATGCGATCGCTGCCATTGGTAGCCTGATGCTGCTGCACTGCGGATTGGATGTCTGGATGGACCGCTCTGAAACCCCGCCACCCTGGCTGAGCAGTCTATATCGAAGGCTGGGAATGCTGATTGGCCTGATGGTTGTGGGGGGTGGTTTGGGCGGTTGCATCTATACCGTAGTCACAGTCGCAACCCAGTCCTGCGCGAACCCAGGCTATTGAGCGTCATCCAGAAGCTCAGCTTGAACCCAACGTCGCAGTGCTCGAATCACAGTATTGTCATCTTCAGCCTCTGCCAATGTGAGGAATTCCCCCAACTTAATTGCAGAGAGCATCGGGAACGTCTGGCTATACTCACACTCGCGATACGTCCCAGACTGTAGACAGTAAAACGTCACGCCATGGTGTTCCTGGTACCGCCAAACCTCTGGGATCTGAAGCTGTTCGTAAAGGCCAAACCGTCGCTGGGAAGAACTAGTGATGTCCACCTCTACAACCAAGTCAGGGGGCGGATCGGTCTGAAGGTTGAGGCGACGGGCCTGAATTCGATCTGCGTTTTGGATGTAGTAGCAGGAATCTGGTTCAATTCCTTTTTCTAAATCAGCGCGATCTAGGGTTGTGGAACCATATGCCTTGACTTTGAGGGTTAACTCTTCGGTTAGGGCTGTAATGATGCGATCCAAAATGCGATTGATAATCTCATGCAGTTCAGAAGGCATCGTGATTTCTAGCCATCCCCGGTCATAAAGTAGACGTGTCAAGCGGTGGTCACCCATATCTTTCAGCATGGCCTGATAGGTCGGCCATGAAATGCCTTCAAGGTGAACCCGTTTTGTTAACGGTGTAGAGAGCGTTGCGACCATGTTCTCAATCTTAAAGAACTCCCTCTAGCGCTTCAACGTGCTAATGACACTTAGGCACTGAAGGTGGCACATCCAGAGCTGGGTTTTGGTCAAAAAAGCCCACCGGCTTTAGAGTAAACCCGCTGTAGGCCATGGGCATCACCGGCCAGTCCTCGGGGCGGGGAATGTGGTGGTGGCCAAAAACGTACCAGAGCACGATATCGGTGTTGTCGAGATTGCGATCGCCCTGCGTCCATTTCGGCAACCCATCTCCACCGGGATGCTGGTTGGGGTAAGGACCGGCTGGGAAGTTTTCGTCGGGGTGGTAGGGGGTAACCCAGAGGTGGTGGTCCAGGAACCCAGCCCGTTTGCGGATCGGTGCGTCGGGGTGGGCAAAGGGGCGGACATTGTCCCCCGGCATTAGCTTGAAGCCCACGGGTTGCCCCAGCCGGTTCAGCACCTGGGGATTCACCACCTTCCAGTAGCGGCCTCCGAGGGGATCGATGGGGCGCTGGGCGGCTTGCTCTGTCCCCAGCAGCGTGGCTTCCGCATACCAGCCATTGCCATAGGGATTCTCTGGGCCGATCGGTTCCGCTACCGAGTTGACCTCATAGACCTGGTTGTCACAGCCATCCACATCAAAATCGAGGCGCATGGCAAAGAAATGCTGGTGGTTGAGGGCATTCACCTCCGGAGCTACCAAAGTGCCGTATTTGCCTTGGTCCGCTAGGGCCGCCGCCAGCAAAATCCCGGTGAGCTTGACCTCGTACTGGATGGTGCCGTCCTGATAGAAGTACCAGTAAAAGCCGTACTCATAATTGTCGACAGTGGTGAAGAAGGACAGGACCAGACGGCGAGATCGCCGCACATCCACCTGGTCTCGTCGCCAGTCCGTATGCTTCCAGAGCACGCCGAAGTCTTCTTCGTGTAGGCAGACCGCATTTTGGGTCACCGCCACCTCACCGCGACTATCGGTGAGCACCGCGTCAAAGTAGCGGATGTCCCCCAGGCAGTCGCAGCCGTTGGTGAGGGAATTGGCCAGCATCCCCACCCCGTGTTCCCCTAGGTCAAAGGCGTTTTTGCGGAAATGCTGGGGGCGCGGGTCTCCGTAGGGCACCACCATCTCGGCCATGGAGGCCCGATAGAGAATGGAACGCAGTCGCCCCTGGTCTTCATAGCCCACCTGGTAGAGCACCAGCCCTTCCCTGGGGGTAAAGCCGATGCGCATCTGCCAGCGCTGCCAGCGGATCTGGTGCCCCTCAATCTCGAAGCTGGGGCCGTCCGGCTGGGTAATGGTGAGGGGCTTCAGGTCTTGGCGAAACTGGTCTTGCCAAAATTGCTGTGCATATTCCCCCGGCTCCGGCGGTACGGGCACATCACCCACATCTTCAATTCGCAGCACCGTCATGGTGTTTAGGTCCACCACCGGCACTAAGCCATCAATGGCACGGGAGTAGAAGTTGCTCTCGGGGGTGGTGCGCACATAGCAGAGACAGCGGGAGAGGCGCTGCCCCGCTTCTTCTGCAAAGCCAAAATTACCGATCGCCCATGGGTCCACCACCACCTGATCCAGTTCCAATCCCCGCCGCGCTACTGCGGATTGAAAGTCGGGGTTGGCACGCACTGCCGCCTCACAGTCCTCCAGCTCGTCGGCCATGATGTTGGGCTGAATGTCGGGCAGGTGGGTCCAGCTAATCACCTGCTGTTGGATGAGGGACACTACGGCTTCGTAGGTGTTGCCGGTGTGGTTATCGAGGAGGACGAGGAAGGCTTGGCGATCGCACCAGCTCCCAGGCTGATAGGCCAAGACAGTGTTTTTATGGGGTTCTTTTAGGGTCACCACCGGAAACCGCCAGCCGTCTCCCACATCCTTTTGTTGGCGTACCAGGGCTACGGCAGTTTCGACTTCTGAAATGGTGAGGGGTTCGAGGGGGTGGAGAGCCATAGCGGTTAATCAAAGAGACCAGATCTCTAATCATCGCAGCCTCAGCGGGTTAGATATAGCCGGTCTACCATTCAAGAGCCGTGCTCTAAAATTTATGCAACTGAGTACATGGACTTTAGAGGATGAACTTCATGCAACTCGCCATTCCTGAATCGATTATTCAATCCCTTCGCCTGCCTGAAAATCGCATCGAAGCCGAGTTGCTGAAAGAGCTCGCGATCGCCCTTTATGCTCAAGAACTACTGTCTTTTGGTAAAGCCCGAGAGCTTGCAAGCTTAGATCATTACCAGTTCAGTCAACTTTTAGAAGCGCGTCAGATCATTCGGCACTATACAGAAACCGAGCTGGTAGAAGATCTCGACTATGCCCGTAATCAGTAACACTTCGCCGCTAGGCGGGATACCTAGCCCTAACTCGATTCGACCTCTTCCAAACCCGCTCGAATTTGTGCCGCCACGTTACACAGAATCAGCACTGATCGCCCGTCAGTACTGGATCTCTAGCCTCTCGTCCTAGTTTTGGAGCGCAACTACCTGGAATGCGCTTTAGCTCTCACGAACCGCCACAGCAAAATCACGATGAATGCTACCAAGGCAAATGGGAAAGCGATTAATCCGCCTAGTAGGCACAACCCTAGGCTGAGTCTTCCTCGTTGTGCAAACCTTATGACTCTTTTCAGCCAGTCAGGGTACGGCATAACCGCCATAGGTAAATCAAGTTCTTGGAAAATTTCCTGGGCCTTATGGCCAGCGGCAAAACTCTCCCTGGGTTTTCCAAGTAGCTGGTAAACCTGCGCTAGTGCTTGCAATGTATTCGCGGCTCCCCAACGTGCTCCAATTTGTTGATAAAGATTCAGAGCTTCGTCTAGATGGCGTTCAGCCTCTTGGTGCCTACCTGTGCGCTGCATCGACAGCCCGATCGCTTGTAACGTGTTGGCTTCGCCGAGTCGATCCCCCACATCGCGATAAATCCCCAACGCCTCGTCATAGCGCTCCAACGCTTCACTACGTTGGTCGAGAAATTGCAAGACATCGCCGATCGCTTTTAACGTGTCGCCCCGCATTCCCCTTTCAGCCGTAGAGGCTGGCTGCCAGCGATCGGCTAGGCGTTCGTACAAATCCCGCAGGGCGAGGCGATCAGAGCCGCTGCCCTGAAACTTGAGAAACATGTCACAGGCGCTATAGCGTCCCGTCTCGGGGTCGTTGATCGTGCGCTGCTGCATCGACCGCCAGGCCGCGCCATAAGCCTCCAGTTCACACAAATGGTGAAACCGGCTGAGATAGGGTGCTAAGGCGATGGCCGGGGTCTTGGCCCCTAATGGCACCAACTGTTCTTGGTAAAACTGGGCGGCGCTGCGGTGGGCCGGGGCCAGGTCCGGGCTTTGCTGTTGGGCAAAGCGCTGCACCAGGGCTAACCATTCAAATTGTTGGCTGGGCAGCTCCTGCAACAGAGAGCGGTCCACCAGTTCATACAGGTCTGCCAGAGTAGTTGCAGCGTTCTGGGCCTGGGCCGCCCCCAGCCCAAAAGCACCCCGGTATACGCTCAGGGCTTGCCAGAGCTGCTGCTGTTCGGGGGCCACCCGCGCCAGTGTGGCCGCCAACACTTTAGCCACACTGGCCTCCGGGTCACCCCGGTGCAGCCCCACCATTTGCTGCAACCGGTAGACATCATCCTGGTCTAGGGCATAGGTGGCCTTAGGGGCATCATGGTTTCGGGGGTTCCGGAGCCAACCCGCCATCAACCGCAGCAGCAGCGGGTGGCCATCCGCCACCGTTACCAGTGCGTCCAACTCCTGCGACGTACCGTCAATGGCTAGACTCTGTAGCAGCTCCCTGCCCGCAGGCACCGCCAGCCCCCGTAGGGTATACCAGCGGCTGCGCTCCAGCGGTAAAGTGGGGCGTTCACGGCTGGTCAATACAACGGTGCTGCCCTGGCCCCGCTCTAGCCACTGCGCCAAGAACTGGCCATAGGCCGGGTCATGCCAAGTGGCGTTAGCAGTCAATAACGATTCCTCTTTGTCTACCACCACTTGACAATGGCGCTGGGCCTAAAAATTCACCCCGAGGGTGATCACCTGCTGATCTGACAGG